>NZ_JACGVK010000107.1:0-21304 GCF_014077185.1 Colwellia sp. MB02u-10 | reverse complement strand
TAACCGACGAAATTACTTGCTTCATTCTATGCGTTAACTCACTTAATACTAAAAGTGAATACAATGATTCTGAAATTAATGAATAAGGATCAGTGTATTTAACTTGACGTGGGGAGTCATACCAATGCCCATTTAAGGGGCTGATAATTTTTTGCTAAAATGTGTAGCGAAGCGAAACCGAGCAGACTGTTAGCAGTCCCACTTGAAATGCTTGTTATATATATTATCCACTTTACCAGTCAAATAAATCAAATATCACAGCCAAAAGAGTATTATTACGCGCATGTTTTATACCTTTTTTTACATCTGACTTTTCGACGTTACCAGTTTTTAAATGTTCAGGTAAACCCCTTTCTCTTTGTTCTACGCTAGTCTTAACATCAGATAAAACCATGTGGTTTGTGCTTGAGCATCCAGATATTAATAATAAAATGAAAAACAATGTTGATAATTTCATACATCCTCCTTGAAATATAAAACAGCTTATTATTTTTTATATAGTTGAAAGTCAATTAATAACAACAACATAAACTTAAAATATAATATAATGTAGACAATATGTAGTCCATGGGCTGTTATTTTACCTATGACTTTTTTCTTCTACTATCTTGCTTCTAATTTCATTTTGTCAAAATCTTTGCTGTAGATTAATGAACAATTATGAGTTGATGAAAACTGAGATATAATACCCTCACACACTTTTTTTGTTGAGCCAAACCATTCGATACGAGGAATATACGTTTTTGTCCTAAGTGTGGGACAGGAATTCATTTCAAAATATACCATAGGAATAATTTCACTTTCTGTGACCACCACAAAATCAGTTTTTGGAATTTTATCTTTAGGTATAGCTGTCATAAGTGTATTGGTTAACGTAATGAGGCCATCGAGTAATCCTCTCAAATTTCTAGCTTCAGTTCTCATTAAAAGCCTCGCAAGAAAATGATCGGTTAAAAGACACATTAAAACTTTTTGTTGCTTCATAGTCTTTGTATCAAAGTCGTTGAATATAAGCGGAGTATATTGGAAATCATTAGATATGTCGGGATGAGAAATACGTTGTCTCAATTCAAAATAAACAGTATTGATAACAGGAGGAATAGTTGGTCTTATTGTTTTCTTTATTTTTTTATCTGATCGTAAAACCAGCACTGAATCTGTAGCATCTAAAATAGGAGTTATAATTTTATTTAAATTATATTTTTTTCCCTTTGGAGATTGAGATGTCTTATCGCCAAGGTTTTTAAGATTAGAAACAGCCTCTCGTTGAGCATGTTTCATCCAGTTATACACTATAGCTTTGGCATGACTTTCATCACGCAAATTATCTGGACGACTAATTGAATGTTGATTCATCCGTTCTTCCCTGTTAGTACTGACGAACAACGCCCTGTTAATGACTTGCAAATAAAATTATAAAACAAATAAAATCATACATTTAATCAATAAAGACCTAGGCTTTATTCTTTATTTGTAGCATATATGTAGCGTTTTTATTTACAAATTCATTCCTTAAATAATATTACTGAAATGTCGCCAAATGCCACTTTACTGACATTAGTATTTGAGTTACTAACGTCAACTTTCAAGCCTAATATAGTCATTCAACTTTAATAATCTATTGACTTAATAACTGCAACGCTTCTTCTTTTTCAGTCACTAATGATTCAAAATTAGGAAGTGGATAAACTTTAGGGTTATAAACTAAACCAGTGGGAGTCTCTAATTCATCAAAAAGGAATTGTAAATGGCGGTAGTAATGTTTTTTAGCTAGGTCACATCCCTTTGAATAAACATCATTATATTCATGCTGATTATGCTCTTTTAAAAACTTAGCATACCAATATATAGCTTCTACATAGTAATACTTAATATGCTCTAAATTCTCAATACCCCTGTTATAGTACTTTTTAGCCTCATCTAAATCAGACTCACAAAAAGCAAACATAAGTAATTTCAAACCAAAGGTATAAGGATTAACATCAACCAGTAAATTAATATACCCTTTAGTGTAAGGTTTCTTCTTAGCTCTCACATAAGATATTTGCATCCGTTCTAGGTGTTCTTTTTTATGTATAAAACTAAGATATTCATCAATCTCTGCCAATGCCAACGTGCCCGTTAACCATTTATATTCAAAGCTTAGGAAGCCAGTTATTTTAGACATATCTTGTTCTAAAATCCCTATATCGATAGCCATTGATACCTTGCTAAATGGGAAATCATTCCCATTTAAAATATGGTATACATAGGCTTGATTACCCTCCATAGCATAAATATTAAACATACTTTCAAATGTAATGCATTCTACAATGTCATCAGTATTTAAATGCTTTAATTGAGCTAATGGTATATTTTTTTTAATTTTATGAAAAACACGATCAAAATCACCATTGAAATAACTGGAGTTATCAACAATAGCTTTTATTGCTTGGAAATGAGTATCTGAATATGTAGAAACGTTTCTATTTAAAATATTTATAAAATTACTTAAGGAACAAATCGAAGTAAATAAAATACTCAATCTATTTATATAGATTACCTTATCTTTTTCTGATGCCGAGCATTCATTCAAATAATCTATTATTATTAACATGTTTTTTTGATTTTCTTCAAAAAACTTTAAAGCAACATTTCTTTTGGCTTGGCTTTCTGAATCCGATAAATCTATAGCCATTTTGGAGAGAGCGTTGTTGTAAAGAAATACGGAATCAAAAAAAGCAGTGTCTTTTCCCCTATGGATAAATTGTCTTTCCGCAAAACGCCCAATAATTGATTGTAATTTAACTTTGTTTTGACTTTCTTCAAGTAATGACTTGTTTTGTAACTTCTTTAAAATCCTTTCTTTTATTACTGTTTTTTTTATGCTTTTCTCTTTAGAGTACTGCCCCATCTTTTTCAAATTTTCTATATTGATGCCATCAGGAAACAAAGCTAACTTTTCAAAAGCCTCTTTTTCATTATCCAATAACATATTATATGAATATAGTATTGAACCATATAGTGATTTTTTTCTATCGATATTCGTATCAACAGAGTTATTAAATAAGCTTAAGTCTTCTTCTGATACATTGAAAATATCTGATTGAAGTTCTTTATGTAATTCGAAAAGGTTAGTATTTTGAAAAATATCAGAGGTAATTATATTAATAGCCAATGGATTTCTATCTAGTAAATTTTCAATAATCTCATCTCGTACCAATTTTTTTTCTGTGACTGATAGCTTTCTTTTACCTAATTTTAAAACAAACAACTCAAAAGCCTCATCTAAAGTCATCGGCCTTAAAGTATGGGGAATTTCGCCATCTATGTTGAGAAGTTCACGGGATGTTACTATAATACTGGCGAATTCAGACATAAAGCTTAAAAGATTTAATATTTGCTCTTTATCTTCTAAGAGTAATAGGGTTTCAAAATTATCTAAAATAATTAACCTAGATTCACCATCAAATTGATTAGACAAATGTTCTTCTAAATGTTGCGCTTTTTCTAAATTAAATGGGGAAGCAATACCTGATTTAAATTGGTCAAAGTTTAATAGATGCTCACAATCAACAAACGCTACTCCACAATTGAATCGTCCTCGCTCAGCTAAGTATATAGCTAAAATCTTTGATAGGGTTGTTTTACCTAAACCACCACTACCTATGATAGTAACAAAGCCATTATCATCTTCTAACTTTAAGACTTCACGGCTCAAAGTTATTAAATCTTCCTTTCGACCTATAAAATTTTTCAGAAGACACTTATCTATATCTGACGGTAATCGATTTTCATTTTTAATGAAGTTATTGCATTTATTTGAAGAATTACAGTAATCTTGAGGTAGGATGAACTTTTCATCATTCAAGATTAAGCCTACATCATCAGTATACTTAACATTATGTTTATTAAATATTTGAAAAATAAAGTTGGAGAGATATTTTTTATAATCTTTATTATCTACCAAAGGTAATACCAACAAGGGAAAATTTATGCCTTCCAATTTCTCTTTAGTTATGACTTCATTTAAAAAAATAAATACGCCTTTTTTATTCGCGAGATCGGAATTTTTTTGTAAATCAATAAAATCTATTTTAGCAAAAGATATATCTTCATCTTCGACAACCAAACGGCCTTTTACAACAGTACTAGCAATGAAAACATATTCGTAATCAGATAGTTGTTGTAAATTATTTAAAGTTAACGGGAAGCAGTTGATACTATACGGTAGTTTCTTAAGCTCTTTAATAATAGGTTGATAATCTATATTCTCACCAAAAGGATTAGCTGATAAAAAGGCTACTTTAGTTTCTTTTTTTGCTATCAAAGAATTATCAATGATAATATCAGAAGTCTCAATAAAAGCGGCCATTTCATTAATTTTATCAATAAGAGGCTGACCATAATCTTCAAAAGTTACTACTTGTATAGAAGTACCTTTGAGTTTTTTTTCAATTTCAGATCTATTAGATTCTTTAATTAAGGCAAAGTGGACCCTACCATTACCTGAAAACAGATCATTTTGTTTAGTTATTTCTGCTAGTAATTCAGCATCGTCTAAACTACAGCCAATAAAAAGCAAATTTCGATGAGCAACTACATTCTTTAATGTTTGGAGAGCAGCTAAATACTCAGTATTCGCTAGCTCTGATGTTGGGTATAATTTTTTATAACTATCAGGAGTTAAAATCAACTTATCGGAATTATCAATATGTCCATGTAAATGCCAGACAATTGGCTTATTGTTTTTTTCATGAATATTTGGCAAATTAGCAATTGCACTGTTTTCTAATACTGACACTTGAGCTGAATAACCGGGATAAGCCCAGGGAAGAATACGATCATAATTAAGTGTTATTATTTGATTACTTAACTTCCAAATGGCTTTAGGAAGTTCTACACTTTTTTCATCTAAACTATCAAGGTCTACATCAATTTTTTCTTGAATAAAATCATGCCAATGACCATTTTTCAATCCTTCATATGCGTATTCAGCAGCGCTCTGATAATCGCCCTTTCTTAAAAATATTTCGATTAAACTGGCTGTATCAGATTCATTTTCATTTTTTAGCTTTGCTGCTGCGCTTTCTAATAACTCTTCCCAACTAGGAAAGACTCGTTTTGAATCCTTATCATTAATTGACATAGAAACACCCGCACCAACTAATGGTAGAATATCTTTTTTAGATAGTGCTAGTTTTAAAGAATCTGTGAACGGCATTAGTATAAAATCCAATATATGATTAAATGGAAAAGGGAGTAGGTAATATTAAGAGGTAAACTACATCCTTGATTTGTTTAGTATATTAGTGTGCATTATTATATTGGAATAGACAAATATCTACTTGATAATATATACAATAAAATTAATTTCTCTATTAATCCTAAAATAGCACTATTGCTTGCTGTAGGATCGAAAAGTTGACCTTAATATTCGGGAGGATTTATGTCTTCAATGCGCACCAAGTTGTCGTTACAATATCAATGATTAGTACAGTTATTTACAGAACTCCAAGTTAAAGCAAACTGCGTTTGCTCTTTCTAAGCGCCAACTAAAAAAACGAGTGACAATCATTTGCCCTTTGAACATCAATCCTTTAACTGTTTGTATGATATTCCCATCATAAAAACCTAATTTGCATTCACCTGTATCAGTATTAACGTTTACATCATAAGCAAGCTTTAACAATTGGTCTTTACGTTTAGCAAATACACCACCCATAGCATTTATATAGTCATGCCATTTACTTTCATCTGCCGCTACTCGTGCTTTCTCTAATAAAGAATCAAACCCTAGTGCTTTCTTTAACCTTCTTAATTCACGCCAAACAGACACAGACGCACCACCAACTTGCTGAAACTGACGAATACACCAACATGAAGCCCAAGCATCGACACGTTGTGCTGCGGTGATAGGGTCTTCACCATAAACACCAACATCGAGCCCTATACCGTCAATATTCTTTGATACATATTTAGCAATGTAACCAGTAGCGCTACCTTTTTCAGGGTCAATGAGTTTAAAGTCACAACGGTTTTCTGCTGCGCCTTTTTCATCACCATCTTCTTGAAGGGCGTAATGACTAACAACACTTTTCACATCATTTATTTGTTGCTTTTCAACAAACAATAAAATATGCCAATGCGGCGTTCCATCATGTTGTGGCTCTGCGACTCGAAAGCCGTAAGGCTTAATGCCTTTTCTATTCCACTCTGCGCGAATACGCGACCATAAAGCACATAAGTATTGATTAGCCTGGTAAGGCGTTAAATTTTGGTATTTAGGATTTCGTTGTCCTGATTTTGAATAAACTGCATGATATTTAGATGGGCACGTTATCGTGATGAATATTCCTTGATGACCATGCTCTTGAGATAGTTCTTCAAAACCTCGCATTCTAACCATAAGCTCCGCTTTTCTAACGGTCGGATTCGAAACGTTTAAATCTGATAATTCCTTTAATGAAAATCGTTGACCGATATCATTGATAACACTCATTGAACTGAGCATTTGTTCGTTACGTAACCGTTGTTGCTTTCTTTTCTTGACGGTTAAATCACTGGCATACATTTGTTTATATTTATGAACAAGGTTTAACTCAATGGCAGCTTGCTCATACGCTTGGTTAAATATTTTACGTAATCGCCTGTTCCACCAATTTTTGTCACACATGCGCTTTATTGCGCCTAACTCCGTTACGCCTTGCTCTGTAATTTTAATCGCTTCAAGTCGAAACGTTGCGGCATAATCCGTTAGCACTCGATAGATTTTGTCTGAGTTCGAATGGCAGATTTCTGTTAACGGATCAGTGCGCTTAGTTACGTTACGGAATTTTCCGTTAACGGGATTATTCGTTAACGAATTTAGTTGCCCGTTAACGTTATGATGAATTGCTATTCTTCTACACCTGTCCGCGCAATTCTCTGAAATAGTGCGAATTTCCTCATCATCAACCGTTAACGAATAGCGAAGTTTTTCGGGTAACAAACTGACCACTTTTTGAGTAGTATTGAGAATATATAAATTACGATCTCGCCTCACTGTTAATTTAAAAGCATTCTTTAATATTATGCGCTTAATGGTGTCAGGTACTTTATTGACCTGTTCAAAGATAAACGCTACATCTGCTCTATCTGCAGCACATTCATGCCACTCTTGAGTTAAGAACGGATACTCTTTAAAGACAGACGCAAGTTTATTCAGTTTATGTTTAACCGTATTATTTTGAGTAGTCATTTTTGTACTCCTCAAAAATATTCTGACCAAACTCACTAATCATGTAACGTTTATATTCAATCCCAAAACAATAAACAGTTTTAACCTCGATTAAGCCTTTAGCTTTTAAGGTGCTAATGCTGCCTATATTGATAATTGTACCTAGTGGGATAGAGGGAAATAACATTCCAAAGCTATTGCTAGGTTCAACACATAAATCTAATACTAAGCCATTGTGAAAAATACTTAGGTGGGTGTAATTTTTTGATGTGATATCGCTCATTTATGCACTCCCTTCACTAGTGGAATAACATAAATTGTCTTCAATATATTTTTCGATATCTTGTAAACGATAACGAATAGCTCTTGCACCCACTTTAATAAATGGAATGCGCGCACCTGCCCATCTATCTCGCTCAAGAAATGCCTCACTAACACTTAAAATTTCAGCAGTTTCTTTGGTATTTAATAGCTTTATTAACATAATAATTCCTAGCGCCTCACGGCGTAATGGTGAACAACTTTATTGTCGGTTTTTATCATTACTTATTATTCTGGAAAATAAAACAGTAGCGGAGTCAGTAAGGGTTGTTATGGTCGGTAGAGCGATCGCTGTAGTGACTACAACGATCGAAAATAGCTTTAAAGGCTTAAAGTATGATTGAAAGTTTGAGTTTTTTATTTTTAAAGTGCGATATCCAAGTGGCAAATTGTACGGCTTTATCTTGTGAATTACTTAGCTTTAGGTACTCATTATTTTGCTCGATAAGTTCCGCTTCGATAATTGCACCTGCTCGTTTATTATCACAATCCGTATATTTTTTAACAAATAAACCAATGACAGCATCTTTGAGTGGCAAGTATTTATCCGCTTTTGTTTGCCCTCCTTTTCTACTACTTGATTTCTGAGTGGTCTGGATATCTGCGAGCACTTCCGCTCTTGCAAGACTATCCGCTATCTCAGCGTTTTGTTGCAAAGCATGACTTTCAATGTACTGCTTTAAGGCTTTTGATAATTCATCGTCAGCATAGTCCTTTTCTGCTTGAAACTTTACTTGTGCGCATTGCATTAACGTTAAAACAGCAAATACTTCTGACCACACTAAGTGCTTAATCTTTAATGAAGATAAATCAAAAAAGTGATGCAAGAAATATAAACTACGCCCTTCACTTGAATAAACACTTTCTCTACATTCATCACTTTTCAATAAGGTCAAAAGTAGGCTGCTTCCTTGTGTTGAGATGGTATTGACAGCTTTTGATATCAATACTATTTCATCCGAGTCTCTTCTGTTGAGAATATCACGAGCAATAAAGCACACATCAACCAAATTCTCAGTGGGTTTAAACGTTAGCGGTTCAAAGGTATCTTGTTCAAAAATAGATGGTGATGATAACTTGATATCATTTGTCCATTTAACTGCTTCAGCTATATTTTTTGGGATTTTATCTTGATACATAATCATCCATGTTTATTTTGCAGTTTTCTTTAAAAAAGTCGGTTATGCGTTGCATAGGCGCTCTTAAACGGTCGTGATTGTTAATAATGTAACCTTCTGTCACGTCTGAGCCGTTTTTATGATTAACAAGTCGTTTAATTGCATAAGATGATATGTCTAATGATTCAGCTACCGTGATAAAGGTACGTCTTAAATCATGAAAGCTAAACTTAATATCCGATGTTTCATTTAAGTATTTTAATGCCTTTTGAGCATAAGCTAAATAGCCTGTTTTTTTGGATGGAAAAACATATTCATTACTTTTATATTGAAGTCGATAATTAAGAATGGCAATAAGCACATCAGATAACGGTAATGTTAGCGGTACTTTATTTTTAGTATCGGGAATATGAATGGTACCTTCATCTAAGTCTACGTTGCTCCATGTTAGTGTTGCGGCCTCGTTTTTTCTAAGCCCCGTTAACAGCAAGAACACCATATAATCAGCAGCAACATGATGCGATTCTCTCCCTGTATTAAACTTCATTTCTTGAAGGGAACTGTACCAAGGTGCTAGTTGTTTCGGCTTGATAATTGTTTGGCGTCTTGGCTCTTTTGCCCACGCTTTCATTTGCCCTAGTCGCTCTACAGGATTATGAGGAAATAAACTCAAACCATTATTGTCTTCATATTGATTCTTTGCGAACTTATAAATAGCACTCAAGACACGCATAGCTGTATTAGCATATGAAGGGCTATGACTTTGAAGTAATTTACCGTGTCGAGTTGATATCATATCTTTAGAAATATCCACAAGACGCTTTTGCTTCCAATCTTTTAGTTCACCGTTCAGATACATTTCATACTGAACATAAGTATTATCTTTTAGGTAACACTTAATTTTTCGGTAGTCTTGCCATACCTGCCAAAGCGTCATCATTTCTGCTTGGGCTTGTTGTCTTTTGGCTATAGGGTCAATGCCTGTCGCAATTTCACCTAAGTATTTCAGAGCTTCTTTACGTGCCATTTCTACAGTGATTTCAGGATAGCGACCTAATGTAATACGTTTAAGCTTTCGGTTGATACGCTTTTCAAGAACAAAGGCTTTACTGCCACCTGTCGTTACACGAACAGCGAACCCTTTTAGCTCAGAATCACGATAGAAAACTTGTCCTTTTTCAGGAAGAACAAGTTTATCTACAAAAGACTTGGTTATTTTGCATGTAGACATTATGTAGTCAGGGTACGTAAAAGAATGATGGACTCATTAAAACTACAAAGGTGATGAAAGTCAATTGAAATAAGGGCTTGATGGCTTACTAAGGTTTATTCAAAAGCATTAAAACAACTAGAAATAAAACAGCTTATTATGTATACGTCTAAGTAACACACGCACCATAAATAACATTTAATTAACATTAATATCTCATATTTTCAAAGTATTAGAAACTAGTAATGCTAACTCACATGTATATTAGGGTGTGTTACTAAGACCTCTCAGTAATACACCCTGAATAAAAAACCAATAAAAACATTAAAATCAAATGGTTAAGTGGCTTTATTTAGTATTTATTATAATAAATGGTGTGTTATAAGACGTCTTAGTAACACACCTCGAAAAGTCATACTGACTTTCATATAAAAGGGTATTACATGATTTACGCTAGTAGTTAATTTATTAGAAAATATATGGCAATATTTTTAGCTGGAAGGTCAAAAATTTCAATCCTGATATTGGTCTACCTTTACAACTCAGGTATGTAGCAGTCTCATGCGAATATTTCCACAAAGAATTTCGACATATTTAAGGGGAAGAAAATAATCTCTATTGCGGACCCTGTAACAAAATCTGTTACAGGGTCCTTTAGATTTTGGTGTCCGTTAAAGCGTGGGTAGATCATTGTCCGGTTGAATTGTTTGTTATGCGATGATTAATCCTGCTCGCTTTAACTTGCTAGTAAGTTCCTGCATAGAGTAATTATATTCCCAATACATTACTCTATTATGAGATGAACTCACTAAAAGATATTCATTACTAATGGATAGGATTCTATCTATCGGGATTATTTTTATGAAAAATTCTGAATCTTCAACTTCTTCAATAACTTCTTTATTATCGTCGTCGAAACCATGGATAATATGAGCTGTTCTTACTTCTAGTTCGATAAACTTCATTGTTAGATTACACCTGTATTTGAAAATATCAACGAGCTTGTAGAATTACTCGTTTTTATATTATTTATTAATCGTAACACTCTAACGGTATTGATTTTTTTAAACAATCAAAAATTTTTACGTTTTTGGCGATTTTTATTTATCCATTTCCTAGCATTGGATAATGGCTGGTTTTTTACTTGCTTTGTCTTGTGAGGTTACTTTAGTGCTGGTAAACAGGGAGTTACCCTTAGTGCAGGTTATTTCTTAACTTCTCTATATTATGAACTAAGCAATACATCTGCCACTGGATATTGACTTTCTCTTATCCGCGCAAAGTGAATTTATTCATGCCTTTATTGACGGTGATGTTGCCAAATACGGGTTCAATCGTGCCTAAGCGTTGACTGTATTCTCGTCGACCTGCACTACTGTCTATTTTATCTTCATTTTGTCCGTTTAGTTAATGACGTTGGTTGAACTGTCGTTAACAAACTTTAATTGTCGCCCTGTTTTGCTCGGCGCTTTACGCATGCATTGTCGCCGCAGCGGGCAAACCTTACAGTCTTTTAAATAGCCGGTGAAACGGGTATAACTTTTTCCAGCAACATTAATATGATTTTTAACATCACGGCTGGAGCATAGGCTGCTGCGCCGCCTTTGTCATTATTGAACCACACATCAAATCCTGAAAAATCAAGGTAATTATCAATAATATGCGCAAGCGCATATTCAAACGTACCAGGAACAATTTGAACTGAAAAATCAACGGGAATGAATTTACT
The DNA here is from genome assembly GCF_014077185.1 of Colwellia sp. MB02u-10. Classification (NCBI taxonomy): domain Bacteria; kingdom Pseudomonadati; phylum Pseudomonadota; class Gammaproteobacteria; order Alteromonadales; family Colwelliaceae; genus Colwellia; species Colwellia sp. MB02u-10. Next base: position 9,728 of record NZ_JACGVK010000107.1, on the reverse strand, counting down.
TTGGCAGGATAAATCGGTTTTGTAGTTCGCCATAACAGGTTTACTGTTGGTGAATAATATCTATTAGATCACAGACAAAATATGGGTTCAGCTTAAAAACGACCATTTTACAAAATATAAAAAAAGACGTGAAAACGTCTTTTTTAGAGAAGTTTTACAGCCTAAACGCCGCAATAAACGGCAGAAAGTAGTTGGCTAAAATTTGTGAGGCACGAATAAAAGCCAACTGTTTTATGTCCGATTTAATTGCTTTGTTATAATTAAAACTATTTCAAAAAGTTGTGCATTTGTCGACTATGTCTTCATCGAAATCAAATATCTTATTTTAGATTTCATTTTTCCTCATCCATGACCAAACTTGTTGGATTGGTATAATTAAGTGGATTGGTATTGCTCATTAACTAATGTTATTATTCAAAAAAAATCAAAATATTTGATATTTATAGTGCTTTACATGTAAGCCAGTACCTAATCAACTAATTGCGAAAGAATCCCCTATGTCCAAATTTTTAACTTATCGCCCTGATATCGATGGTATCAGAGCCCTAGCAGTACTATTGGTATTCTTTTTTCATGCTAAGTTTTCCGCTATAAGTGGTGGCTTTATTGGTGTTGATGTTTTTTTTGTTCTTTCTGGCTTTCTTATTAGCCTTAATATTATTAAGGACGTAAAAGAAGGTAAATTTTCTTATCGACGTTTTTACTTAAGGCGTATTAAACGATTAGTTCCAGCGTTAGTTGTTCTTTTAGTTTTAACAACTATTCCTGCTTATTTCATTCTTTTTTCAGATGACTTTGAACTTTTTTCAAGGAATCTAATTCACGCATTTTTATCTACTAGTAATTTCTTTTTATGGTCTAATACGGCTGGCTATTTTTCGCCCAGAATCGACTTTTTTCCTTTATTGCATACATGGTCATTAGCAGTTGAAGAGCAGTTTTATTTTATTTGGCCGGCATTATTAATAATGTTTTATACCCATACGAAGGGAAAGCAATTAGAAAAGTTACTGTTTATATTATTGATTTCATTGTTGGGTTTATCTATTTATTTAGCTAATTATAATCCTTCTTTTGCTTATTTTTTATTGCCTGCTAGGGCTTTTGAATTAATGATGGGCGCTATCGTAGCTGTTATTTATCATAAAATCCCTAAATTAAAGCCGTTTACTGCTCATGCATTATCTTTAGCTGGTCTCACTTTAATTTTGATGCCTGCATTCATTATATCTAAACAAGATATATTTCCAGGAGTTAATGCTTTTTATCCTTGTCTAGGTACTGTCTTACTACTTATTACAGGAAAAGATCTGGCAGCAAGAGGTATTGTCAATGAGGTTATATCTCATCGCAGTTTCGCGTTTATCGGATTAATATCTTATTCGCTATATTTATGGCACTGGCCGATCTTTATTTATATTCAATATCTAGGGCTAGAGCTTTCTGGTGTTATTCGCATTGCTGCTATGTTGCTTTCGTTTATTCTTGCATTTTTATCATGGCGCTTTGTTGAGCAACCAGTTCGCCATATTAATCTGCCTAATTTATCTAGTGCCATGAAAAAAATAGTATTGCCATCGTTTGTTATACTTACGACAATATACGCTGTCATTGATATTAAAAATGGATTTCCTGAGCGATTCAATGAGTTGGCTGAATTTGATAAAAAGAATAACTTCCCCAGTACAGTGCGTAAGAAATGTTTTGATGCAGGTTTAATTGGTAATGTTGATCAATGTTGGTTGGGTATAAAAAAAGATTCTATTGATGGCATGTTAATCGGTGACTCATTTGCAAATCACAGTGCATCCTTTATTGATGTTTTAGCTAAAGATGCAGGGTTATTAATTCACGATTCGTCCTCAGGAGGGCATCCGATTCTTACCAGACTTACTGCGGAAAATACATATGACTTACCTCCTGTATATGCAGAAGAACGTTTGGATTATGCATTGCAATTTGAACATATCATTTTAGCGACTAACTGGGATACATATAAAAGTCCTGAAAATATAAATTATGAGTGGTTGTTAAAAACGATTGAAAAAATAACAAAACATGATATTAAAGTATCCGTTATCATCAGTTTACCTGCAACGACCCGAAAACATCTTCATCAACTTAAACTTGCTAAAACGAGTCCAATTATTTCTGTTGAAAAAAAAGATGCTAGTCTAAGTAAGCCTATTTTTTTAGAGAGTCATATTGTGCTTGAGATGAAGCGCAGATACCCTAATATAAATTATATAGATTTAAGGGATGTCATGTGTAAAGATTCTCGTTGTGCTATGACAGTTAACGATACTATTGTCTATCGTAATCCCAATCATTTAAATACTAGCGGTGCCGCCATGATTGGAGAAAAATATTTATCGATTCTTGGTAATCCTTTCAAGTAAGTTTAGTTCAACAGCTTATTATGTATACGTCTCAGTAACACACCACGAAAAATCATACTGACTCCCATATAAAAGGGCATTACATGGTTTACGCTAGTAGTTAATTCATTAGAAAATATAGGGCAAAATTTTTAGCTGGAATGTCAACAATCTCAATCCTGATCTATATTTACAACTCAGGTATGTAGCAGTCTCATGCGAATATTCCCACAAAGAATGTTGATATATTTAAGGGGAAGAAAATAGTCTCTATTGCGCGGTTTTATCCTTCTTTTCGAAATTGATTTAGGCTGCACACTTTGCCTGATAAATTTTTCTCATATTTTAAATTTTCTAAAGCAGTAGCGTCAATATTCTTCAATATTGTGCAGCATACCTCCGCACAAGTTTGTTAACCATTAGCAAGCTTGAATACTCAATATGCGGGCAGTTTTTGTCTTTAGGTATTTTATCTTAATTGCTATTTTTCTTGGTTCTGAGAGATATTAACGCCCCCTTCTAAATCAACTAAAAAAAAGCCGTAGCTCATATTCTATAACACTTGTAGTGCAGTTTAAATAAAGCAATATACAACCTCCCCCCAAAAAAAGTAAGTGTAAACACGTAGGAAAAGTACGTGCATTCGCCGATATCAACACCTTGAAATGTTTAATAATATTGATACTGCAATAAGTTAGATGATTTCTAAAAACACTGAAATCATCCTCTTTCAACTATAAGGGTAATAAAATGAAAACTATAATTAAATCCGGATTAATGTTGGCAACTTTGGTATCGGCACCTACTTTTGCAGCTTATACCGTAGATATTAATGATGAACAAAAAATAACCTTCGGCGGTTATTTTAAAGCAGATCTTCGTTCTGTTAATGGCGATTTAGCTTATAAGGATTTGTGGGTCGGTAGTAATTCTGTAAAAGAAGACACGAACGAAACACGTTTTAATATTCGCGAATCACGTTTTAATATTAAATACCAATATGCTGATATGACAGGTGTATTGGAATGGGATTTCTACGATGACCAACAACCTACGGGTACAACAGAAACAGTTACTGGTGGCCATTCACTACGTTTACGCCATGCATTTATTCAAAAAGGTAACTGGAAAGTGGGTCAAACTTGGTCAACCTTTATGCCATTGGTATCTATTGCTGAAGCGTTAGATTTTGGCGGTGCTCATGTGGGTCAAACGTTTGTACGTCAAGGCCAAATTCGTTATACCGATGGCGGCTTAGAATTAGCCATTGAAAATGCTTCTACGCAATCAGGTATTAGTCAAAGCGTTCCTGATGTTGTCGGTCGCTACACTTTTAAAGGTGATTGGGGTCAAGTGGCTGTAGCAGGTTTACTGCGTAATTTAGACGACGGTGGCGATATCACTAAAGCCGATGGCACGCAATTCTCTTATAACGTTCACGGAAAAATCAAAGCTTACGGTAAAGATGATTTTCGCTTCTCTTATAACGGTGGCAACTCAGGTCGTTATGTAAGCCCTGGCGCCAACATACATGATAACGCCAGTGATGGTGACATCTATGATACGCAAGCTTATACCCTAGCTTACCGTCACTTTTGGACAGAAGAACTTCGCTCAAACCTCTACTTCGGCGCAGTTAAAATTGATGAGCAAATTGGAACTGACGGTAATGCAACTGACCGTAAACACATTGCAATCAACTTAATGACCAATATCAACCCTAAAACAGTTATTGGGATTGAAGTGGGTAATTATAAAACTGAATCTGCTGACTCAAATTACCTACAGTTATCAGCAAAATATAGCCTTTAACTTTTCACTCAACACTACTAGAGAAAGACAATGAAAAAATTTCCTTTATTATTATTAAGTACGTTAATTGCAGGCAGTTTCTCAGGTGCTGCTATGGCTGAAAAGAAAATGCTTCTTAAGACGCCTATTTATTATAACTCGGTATTACCTAGCTTAGGTTCAACCATTAAATATGTATCTGACAATATTCAAACATTAAGTGGCAACACGTTAAAAATGAAAATTTACGAGCCAAATAAACTCGTTAACCCAAAAGAAATATTACATGCGGTATCCACAGGCAAAGTACAAGCTGGCTATGCTACAGCCGGTAATTGGGGCGGAAAAATTCCCGCTGCCCGTCTGTTTTCAGCGGTACCTTTTGGCCCTGAAGCACCAGAGTATTTAGCCTGGTTCTACCATGGTAACGGCAATAAACTGCATCAAGAGCTTTATGATGACAATAACCTTAATGTAAAAGTGCAAGTGTGTGGTGTTTTAGCGCCTGAAACTTCAGGTTGGTTTAAAGATGAAATTAACAGTCCTCAAGATTTAGACGGCCTAAAAATGCGGTTCTTCGGTTTAGGTGCCCTCGTTATGGAAAAGTTAGGGGTTAGTACAGTAGGTTTACCGGGCGGTGAAATATTCCCCGCTATTGAAAAAGGTGTTATTGATGCCACTGAATTTTCAATGCCAGTAGTTGATCAACGTATCGGTTTGAAAAAGCTATTAAAATACAATTATTTTCCTGGTTGGCATCAACAAGCCACGATAATGGAACTGATTATCAATAAAGATACCTGGAAGAAAATGAGTGAACGTCAACAGTCAGTTATTGAACACTTATGTAAATCAGCAACGTTAGAAGCCATTGCGCTTGGTGAAGCAATTCAAGCCCCCGTAATGAAGCAAAATATTGAAGACGGCGTAATCAATAAATATTGGTCGCCTGAAATGTTATCTACCTTCAAAACTAAGTGGGATGAAGTGGTTGTCGAACAATCGGCAGAAGATCCAGCCTTTAAGAAAATACATGATGACTTAGCTAAGTTCCGTAAAAATTACGACTTATGGGAATCAAACGCTTTCTTACCTCGTCCAAAACCTAGCCTTTAAATTAAACGCTTACTTATGTGCAGTAACTCCCATGATTTGCACAGCCTAGAACCTTAGGGTTCTAGGTTTTTTTATTGAATTAGGAGAATCTTATGACTGATTCACTTTCTACCCCTACCCGCTCTGTAGCACGATTAATGCTAAAAATAGCCGACATTTTTGAGCTGATAATTCTGAGAGTGGCTGCCGTTTGTTGTTGGTCTTCAGCATTATTAATCGCTGTGATTATTCTTAATGTCATCATGCGGTACGGCTTTAGCAATGGCCTAATACTGTTTGAAGAAGTTCAGTGGCATTTATATGCCATAGGTATCATGTTCGGTTTATCGTATGCCGAAATTACTAACTCGCAAGTAAGAGTTGATGTTGTTGCCTCGATGTTAAAACCTAAAACAGTGCTGAAATGGGAAATATTTGGTGCGGTATTTTTTGTCTTCCCAACCATTTTTGTGATTTTATTTAATAGTATCGATTATGTCTCAAGTTCATATTTACTTAGCGAAGGTTCATCTTCCCCCCTAGGTATGCCATTTCGATGGGTCATTAAAGCGGCTATTCCTGCAAGCTTCATCTTGCTCGCAATGGCGATTCTAGCGCGACTGTTCCGAAATATTATTACCATAAACCAAAAGGAGACGTGATCATGGCTATTAATGAAATTCTAGTTATCAGCATGTTTTTAACCTTCATTGCCTTTCTATTTACGGGTATTCCAATCGCCTATGTTTTAGCCGGTGTTGGTATTCTATTTGGTGGTATAGGCTATCTGTCAGATATACATTTGGATACGTTTACCGGCCTTGACCTAAATGTGCTAGGACTAGTCGTTTCACGGATATTTTCTTTGATGGAAAACTGGGTGCTAGTTGCCTTGCCCATGTTCATTTTTATGGGCTTAATGCTGGATAAATCAGGCGTTGCACAGCGCATGATGATGGCAATGCAAGAACTCTTTGGCCGTGTGCGTGGCGGTTTAGGTGTCACGGTAACCTTAATCGGTATTCTTTTAGCTGCCTCTACCGGCATTGTTGGTGCTTCTGTTGTTTTACTTGGTTTGCTATCCATACCTGCCATGATGAAGCAAAATTATTCAAAAACTTTTGCTACTGGCATAGTCTGTAGTGCCGGTTGTTTAGGTATTTTAATACCACCCAGTATTATGTTAGTGATCATGGCTGATCAACTCGCTCTGTCTGTCGGTGATTTATTTACTGCAGCTGTATTTCCAGGGTTAATGTTAGGTATATTATACCTTGCTTATATTTTAGGCTTGTCATTCTTAAATCCTAAAGCTGCCCCCGCACCAGAGAATCCAAGGCCACTAACGGCAAGCGTATTGATTGACGTATTTAAAGCCATACTGCCAACACTTGCACTCATCATTGCGGTATTAGGATCTATCTTTGCTGGTATTGCCACCCCTACTGAAGCCAGTGGTGTTGGTGCCCTAGGGGCAACCATATTAGCCGCAATGAATAAGAAACTAAATCTAAAGATTTTTCATGAAGTGTTAATGGCATCCTACAAAACCACGGCTTATATTTTCGCTATTTTTATTGGCGCAACAATATTTTCACTAGTGCTACGTGAACTTGGCGGTGATGAATTTATATCGAGTATGTTAACGGGCTTACCTTTTGGTCCGTATGGTGTATTGATCGTTATTCTGCTGATCGTATTCTTATTAGGGTTTTTGTTGGATTGGATAGAAATCACTTTAATTGTACTACCTTTATTAGCACCGGTCATAGGTATGTTAGATTTTGGTATAGGGAGTGTTAACGGTTTAGATCAACCAGTGTTAGTGTGGTTTGTGATGTTAATAGCGCTCACCTTACAAACGTCATTTTTAACCCCACCGGTTGGTTTTGCTTTGTTTTACTTAAAAGGTGTTTGTCCACCTGAAATTAAGTTAACTGATATTTATAAAGGGGTTATACCTTTTATTATCTTACAATTAATGGGTCTTGGTGCCTTGATCTTGTATCCTGAAGTCGCCTTATGGCTGCCATCTATGGTGTATGGCAAGTAGCATCTTGACTAAATATTTTAGCTAGTTCTTTGTAACTAAAAAGAATAGATTATACCAGTTTCATTAATTAAGTGGTCTACTTTATACGCAGGAAAAATGGCCAAATATTAGGTATTTATTTTAATAACTAGTGGTTCTAATTATTAAATAAATAACGCAGTAGTGGGTTATTTTAACCAGTAAAAATGATCAGATAATTAGTGAGATTGGTATTAGAGCTTTAGGACCAAGTAACTTCTGTCTTAAAGCTCAGCTAGTTAATTAATGTGTAACAGTTTTTATACTAGTAGAGATTTTGTCCTAGTTTTAAACAAGGTCAACTTAACCATTAAACTTAAAGCAAAATTATGTCTACATCACTCCGAGTTCGAATTTATCCTCTAACATTTATGCCTTCTGACTTGTAGCCATGTTAAGCCTTACTCTGCAAGTAAACTCACCTAGTGGTTTTGGTCGTGTTCTAACCAAGTTAGCCCAGAATACCGTGTCATATCAATTCCGATAATTAACTGGTCAATTTAGCCCAATCCCTGCGACATAGTGACAAGACCTGTTATGTATTAGCTACGAAGTTGTTCCATGCAATTGAGCACATATCTACTATGTCCTCATAATCAGCAAACGAACGGTTCACAATTTCATTTTGTCTTAACCATGACCAAACTTGTTCAATTGGATTTAATTCTGGTGAATAAGGGGGAATATGTATGATACCAATTACATTAAGCTTTTGATCTAATTTCTTTTATTTTATCTCTCTCAATATAAGCATTATGATCCCCTTTGATCGTATTGGTTTTAAGCCCCTTATCGCTAAGGAAACGAATGGACGCATGCGCGTACGTCTAATGGCAATTTCTCATATAAAAGAAGGTGCTAATAATTCACAAACCGCAAGAAACCTCCATATTAGCCGTCGTATTATTGATGATTGGCTTAACCGGTTTTATGCTCAAGGACTCGAAGGATTAAAAAAAAACCTCGCACGGGTCGCCCTTCACGTTTAAATGAGGCTCAACTTGTTCAACTAAGCGAGTACGTTCGCAATAATAGTATTAAAGAAAGTTCAAAAGGGACGACACACCGTTATAGTGGTGGATGGTGCCGCTTGGCATCAAGTCCATTTAACCGAAAAATTTGATAATACCATTTTGATTAAATTTGTGATCTAATTGGTTTTATTTTTCATACATTGATATCAGTCGTTATGATCACACTTGAATCCATCGATTTTAAATCCCTTATAGCAAAAGAAACTAATGGGCGAATGCGGGTTCGTTTGATGGCGCTTTCTCATATCAAAAGTGGCGCTAATAAAACACAGACAGCACGAAACTTACATATTAGTCGACGTATTGTTAATGACTGGGTTAAAAGATTTTATGAACATGGTCTTGATGGTTTAAAAGAAAAACCTCGCTCTGGTCGACCTTGTAATCTCAATGAACAACAGCTCTCTCAGTTAAGCCAGTACATTCATGATAATAGTATTAAACCCAAAGGCGGAAGACTCAAAGCACAAACACTTGTTACTTATATTACGCAAGAATTTCAAGTCGACTATTCAATTGATAATATTTATCGGCTTTTACATCAGCTAGGCTTCTCATGGATAACGAGTCGGTCAAGGCACCCTAAGCAATCAGATGAAGTACAAGAAGCTTTTAAAAAAATTCGAAATGGAAATGATCCGTACGATCCCGTGGAATGTCAGCCTTAAAAATGTAGATGTGTGGTTTCAAGATGAAGCACGCTTTGGCCAGCAGAATACAACGACAAGGCTCTGGGCAACAAAAGGAACAAGACCAAGAGCGGTTAAGCAACAGCAGTTTGAGTATGCTTATTTTTTTGGTGCTGTTTGCCCGGCAACAGGAGACACCGAGGCACTAATAGCGCCAATCATGAATATGGATGTGATGGAAAAACACTTAGCATTGATTGCCCAAAAGGTACCCAAAGGACGACACGCCGTGATAGTTGTGGATGGTGCAGCTTGGCATCAAGTCCATTTAACCGAAAAATTTGATAACTTATCAATTATAAAGTTACCTCCTTATTCACCTGAACTAAATCCTATTGAGCAAGTATGGCAATGGCTGAGGCAAAATTAATTAGCGAACAGATGTTTTAGTGGATATGAAGATATTGTTAATGAATGTAGTCGAGCCTGGAATATTTTTGTTTCAGATGCATCTAGGGTGATAGATCTTTGCTCTAGAGATTGGATAAAAGTGGGAAGTTAATTAATCAAATTGGTATAACGCTTTCTAGTCTTTGATATTGCAAAAGCTAATGTGCCATTCTCAAGTTTTATTTATTAAATCCCAGAAAGCAAAAAACCCGTAGCGTCAGCTACGGGTTTCTCTAAATAGAAGCCTAGCAATGTCCTACTCTCACATGGGAACTCCCAC
>NZ_JACGVK010000106.1:0-270 GCF_014077185.1 Colwellia sp. MB02u-10 | reverse complement strand
TGTAGGTACAACCAGTAATATCGTACTCACGGTTACTGACCTAGCAAATGTCAGTGATAGCTTAAACGCTTTTACCATTACAGTGACTAACGTAAACGATGCCCCCGTAATCTCAGGTACACCAGCAACAACGATTGCTGAAGATACTCCTTATAGCTTTACGGCAACGGCAACTGATGATGATAACGGGGATATTTTAGTCTACTCAATCACAGGTGCACCAAACTGGTTAAACATTAACTCAGCAACAGGTGTGCTCAGTGGTACGCC
>NZ_JACGVK010000105.1:0-132408 GCF_014077185.1 Colwellia sp. MB02u-10 | reverse complement strand
AAAGTGGACGATGCCGATAAGAAATTGGAAAACGGCCTTGAATCGTTTTATGATTGAATTTGAAGACCGTTTGAAAGATGTTATTTAAACCTGGCAGTTACACAAAATCTGTTACAGGGTCTGATCAAGGTCCCCAACACATAAGTCATCTTAAATAACCATCCAAACTGTTATGTATATCCATTACGGTATACGTAAAAAACCTGCCGTGTTAAAAGCAGGTTTTTAGTTGTGATAGTTTTCAGGGACTCTCCTGACTTATCATGTAGCCTCTCCTTGGCTACGCAATATTAAAAATAATAAGTTAAACCTAAGGCTACATTATTTATGTCATGAGCCAAGCTATAACGACTCGCTTTTACGCTTACTTGAACTTGCTCAGTAAGAGCATAAGCTATTTGTAAGTTATAAAACAAATCAATATCATCCTCACTTACCTTAATAACACTATCATTAAGTTGGCTAGTGTAATCTAACGCCCAAGCGAACAGGCCCGCTCCTATCGAGGCACTCAAGGCATCATCTTGCCATAAAGTATACTGGCCTTGCAGGCTGATACCATCGACAAATTTAGGTGCATTATTGACTAATGCTTGATGAAACAATGCCGTATCTAACGTATCCCCGACATAACTCGCTGAGACATCGCCTAATTGCTCATAACTTACGGTAAAAGAATAAACATCATAGTTTACACCACCACCTATCGTGTAGCTGGGGCTTGATTTATCTACATCACTGTACGTAATGCCAAGGTCACTGGGTATGTTCACATGACTATTGGCGTCACTTATTCCAACACTACTGGTAACAAACCACTGGGGCTCAGCCGCAGCAAGGCTCATGCTTGTTGCAACCAAAAGGGCAGCAGTACCCTGCACAAGCTGATTTCTAACTCTATTTTTCTTACGACACATACGATATAAGGTAACGCCAATTAAAGAGATAATCATTAGCCCCATACTTCCCCCTTTTGATTTATTGTTGACCGTCACGTTTTGGTAGGCGTTAACCGTCACAAGTACTTGCGCGATTGCTTGCTCACCTTGTCCGTCATCAATGGTATAAGAAATAGTGGCCGTACCATCAAAGCCATTGTCAGGTGTATAGGTTAGGGTGTTATTTTCATTCACCGTAACACTACCTTCATCAACCGTAGCACTAAAAACCGTTAAACTATCCCCGTCAGCATCGCTATCGTTCTCTAATACACTAATGATTATCGCGCTACGATCATCGGTGTTATCGCTATCATCTAGGGCTACAGGCGCTTCATTGGCATAAACAGTAATGCTAACCGTGCCACTATCACTGCCCCCGTTACCGTCTGACAACGTGTAAACAAGCGTATCCTGACCGACAAAACCCACCTTACTCTGATAATTCAATTGATTATCAGCGGTAAGGGTCACCTCACCAAACGTAGCCGTGACAACACCAATACTCAGTATATCGCCGTCTGCATCTGTATCGTTGGCTAATACATCAATCACAAGTGAGGTATTACGTTTCACCCTGACGTTATCGGCCTGTGCCACTGGCATCGTATTATCCGTTAACGCGACAGATACGCCGCCCGGGTCAACAATAGTATTGTTCGCGATACCGTCATTGTCATTTGGCCCACCATCTTCGATGGTTAAGCGCACGCACCAATCACCTTCCGTTAGCCCCAATGACCACTGAGCATCTGCCGGTGAAGGACAGTATCCCAACTCACCCGGTGCTGAATGCAACTGGTTACTCACATCTTCAACAAAGGGTCCCCACCCAAATCGCTTACTGTATTTACGGTATACGGCACCTGAAGGAATGGGTTGTCTTTGCGGTAATACGATACGGGAATTCTGTCCGGCTTGGGGCAAGTCTCTGGCAATAAAGTCAAAGATCCCGCCAACAATGGCAAATTGGTCATCCATACCGACACTGCTTTGTAGATCATTATCGGTTAGTTGCACACCACCGGTATCGCCTCCTGCTAGCGTATTACCTTTGCGTAAACAGACACCTGGATCACCTTCCACCAGGAAACCATTTTGTGTTGAGACTTGCTGAGGCATCACGTTGCACTCGCTTATGGCATCCAAGAAATCAGGAATACCATCCTGATCACTATCCCCGTACCCTTCCTGGTTATCAGGGATGAGATCGCCATCAGAGTCGGTATCGGTCAGCGAAACCAAGCTATCGAGCACTTCCAAATAAAGGGTTTGAGTCGTACTTAACAGCCCGCGCCCATCATCTGTCGCCGTTACGCCTATGGGGTATATACCGGAGCTTAATTCGCTTGGGTCAAGCACAACAGTGAGCTCATCAATTTCCTCAATGTTAAGGGAAGCGTCATATACCCAGTCTGTGCTCACGTTATCATCATTGATATCCAATACACTGGCTTGCACGGTGATTAAGCCATCGACAGAGGTAACGACCTGTCGTAACTGTGTGCTTTGTGAACTCTTTAAGGTGATTTTAGGTGCAACGTTTATCTCGACAATAGTCATAACGTGGCCGGCGTTGTTACCGACATTCCCTTCATCAAGACTGACCATGAGGGTTTCATCACCTTCAATGATATTGTCTTGCACGATATCAATGAGCAAACGGCTTTGTGTTCCCGACTCAATTGTAAATGCTTGAGTTTGAATATCGTAATCACTGCCATCAGCACTGCCGCTAACACTGAATGTCGCTATCACCGGGTAGCTCGGCGCGTTGCCATTGAGTATCACGTCTACGCTGGCCACTTTACCTTCTACCACAACCTGAGCTTTACCCAATGAGATGATGGGGTGAACAATCACCTGCTGGCTGGCAATCGATGTTAATCCCGTTGTAGGGTCGATTGCTTGCCAATAGGCAATATGTTTACCGGGTTTAAATACCGGTTGGCCATCAACTAATGAAACCGCCAGTGGTTTACCCAAGCTGTTCAGCGCGGTCGCCGCACCTAAGTTAACTCGGGTATACAAACCTGTTGCATTTACCTCTACCATCTCAGGAACCGTGATAACAGGCGCCGTTGCACTTGGCTCGCCGCTAATCAACAACTCGACTGTGGTGGCAGCGAAGCTCGCATTACCATCTGTGATGGAATAGGTCAGCTCTATTTGCCCTAGAAACCCTGCGGGTGTGGTCAGCGTAAGTTTTTCTCCATCAGTCGTCACAGTACCCGTACTGGTATTAGCACCTGTGATAGACAGTGCATCACCATCAATATCACTGTCGTTACTCAGTACATCTAATAGGTAAATACTGTTGTCATTGAAGTCAATTTCAAAGGTATCTTTGACGGCTTGCACTGCATCGTTCACTGAGTTGACGGTCACGTTAATCACTTGCGTGCTGGTGTAACCGGCACTGTCGGTCAAGGTTAAGGTGAAACTGTCACTGCCATTGAAATTATCACCAGGCACATAACTGACAGTGCTGCCACTGACCGTCGCTATGCCATTGCTTGCCTGCGCACTGAGCGTAGCGCTGACCATATCCCCGTCCACATCAGTGTAAGTGAAGCTTAAAGTTTGACCGCTGTCTTCATTGGTGCTCAGGGTACTATCTAAGGTAATAATCGGATCTTCATTAACATTACTGATATTCACTGTCAGCGTTTTATCGTAGCTCACACTACCGCTGTCGGTCACACTTATACAGATACTTTGAGCGGCTGTACTTTCATAATCGAACTCAAGGTTTGATTGTAGCGTTGCGTCTGCAATGGCAAAGTTGCCATCATCTGTGCCACCACAAAAACTAAAGACAGCCGTGTCGTTCGCATCTATATCTGTCACAGTAAGCGAACCTACAACCGAGCCTATGGGGCTGTTTTCAGCTAGCGTATTATTCGAAAGGTTTATGTCTGTTGGGGCGTCATTGACATTGGCAACATTGATTTGAAAAGCATGCTCTACACTAGAAACGCCATCACTGACCACTAGGGTTATGTCATGCACGCCTACATCGGCGTTGTTCGGGGTGCCTGAGAGTGTTGATTCAAGCACCTCCATCACGGTTATTTTACCGTCATTACTATAATCTGCATAGAGCACATAAGGGGTGTCTGAGCTGTCTACGACTAGGAAGTTATAATAAGTGCTACCCTTACTAACCGCCGCTATGCCGACTGCTACCCAGTTACTACCGTCAAATTTCATCACGGTGGTTTTACCGTCATTAGTATTATCCACATAAGCCACATAAGGGTTGTCTGAGCTGTCCAGTGCCAGAGAGAGATCCCCAGCATGAGCCGCACTAAAACCCGCTGCGCCGACTGTCACCCAGGTGTCAGTGCTTGCGTTATATTTCATCACAGTGGCTTTATAGCTATTACTCTTCTCTATTATATCGGGGCCCCCTGTATCGGTTTTCCCCGCATCAGCATAAGCCACATAAGGGGTGCCTGAGTTGTCCAGTGCTAGGGAAGGAGAGTAAGATTTACCCAGACTAACCCCCCCTGTGCCGACCGTTATCCAGTTACTACCGTCAAATGTCATCACAGTGACTTTACTGTCATTACTAGAGTCCGAATAAGCCACATAAGGGGTGCCTGAGCTGTCTAGTGCCAGGGAAGGAGCAGAAGTCTTACTCGTACTAAAACCCCCTGCGCCAACTGTTATCCAGTTATTACCGTCAAACTTCACTAAGGTGGCTTTACTGTAATTACTACGATCCGAATAAAGCACATAAGGGGTGTCTGAGCTGTCTAGTGCCAGGGTAGCGTTAGTAGCATTAATAAAACCCGTTGCGCCCACCGTTACCCAGTTATTACCGTCAAATTTCATCACGGTGACTTCATAGCTGCCATCACTATAATCCCAATAAGCCACATAAGGGGTGCCTGAGCTATCTAGTGCCAAGGAAGTATTATTAGCCCGACTCGCACTAAAACCAGCTGCGCCGATCGTTACCCAGTTATTACCGTCAAATTTTATCACGCTGGCTTTATTGTCAAGACTAGCATCCATATAAGCCACATAAAGGGTGTCAGAGCTGTCTAATGCCAGAGAAGAATTATAAGACTTAATCGCACTTAAACTCGGTGCGCCCACCGCCTGATGCCCGTTCAAATTGTCTAATGACAACCAGGTAGGTAAGGTAGTGCCACTTTTCAAACTCCAGCTTAAGGTATCGATATCAGCATCTATTGCGTTGAACGAGTAACTGTAGGGGGTATCTTGATTAATAACTGTGATGGCAGTGCTGGCCACTGCGGGGCTATTGTCATTAACATTGGTGATTTCAGTTTTCAGCCATCTATTGTGAGTCAAGCCTCCATTATCACTCACTGCTATACAAACCGATTGATAAATATTATTGGTTTGAGATAAATTTTCATAATCAAAAATAGCATTTGATTGAAGTGTCGCGCCATCAAGGGTGAAATTATCGTCATCTGTGCCACCACAAAAACTAAAGGCTGCCGTGTCGTTCGCATCGATATCCGTCACAATAAGGGAGCCTATAACGGTTCCTATGGGACTGTTTTCAGCCAGGGTATTATTCGAAAGGCTGATATCTGTTGGCGCGTCATTGACATTAGCAACAGTGATTTGAAAAACGTGATCTACAGTAGAAACACCATCACTGACCACTAAGGTTATGTCATGTACGCCTATATCTGCATTGGTCGGGGTGCCTGAAAGTGTTGACGTAACCAGTTTCATCACGGTGGCTTTATTGCTATTGCCCTCATCTTGATAAGCCACATAAGGGGTGCCTGAACTGTCCAGTGCCAGGGAAGTATAAGAAGCAACACCCGCACTAAAACCCGCTGCGCCAACTGTCACCCAGTCACTACCGTCAAATTTCATCAGGGTGGCTTTATCGCTACTAGCAGTATCTATATAAGCCACATAAGGGGTACCTGAACTATCCAGTGCTAGGGAAGTATAAGAAGCATTGTCTGCACTAAAACCAACCGCGCCGACTGTTTCCCAGGCCTCGGTGTTGGCATTGTATTGCATCATGGTGGCTTTGTAGCTATTCACCACATCCCGATAAGCCACAGAAGGGGTGCCTGAGCTGTCCAGTGCCAAGGAGGTGTGAATAGCAACACCTGCACTAAAACCAGCTTCGCCAACTGCCACCCATTCAATACCGTCAAACTTCATTACTGTGGCTTTTTCGCTATTGCCCCCATCCTGATAAGCTACATAAGGCGTGCCTGAGCTGTCCAATGCCAGGGAGGTATCATAAACATAGCTTGCACTAAAACCCGCTGCGCCGACTGCTACCCAGTCACTACCATTATATTTCATCACGGTGGCTTTACCGCTATTACCCATAGCCCTATAAGCGACATAAGGGGCGCCTGAGTTGTCCAGTGCCAGGGAGTTATGCTCAGTACTACCCGCACTAAAACCAACTGCACCAACCGTTTCCCAAGTATCAGTGCTGGTATTATATTTCATCACGGTGGCTTTACCCTCATTACTATAATCCGTATAAGCCACATAAGGGGTGCCTGAGCTATCCAGTGCCAGAGAAGTATAAGCAGTATTACCCGCACTGAAACCTGCTGCGCCGACGGTTAACCAGGCACTACCGTCAAATTTCATCACGGTGGTTTTACCACTATGTCCATAATCTTTATAAGCCACATAAGGGATGCCTGAGCTGTCTAGTGCCAGAGAAGTGTAATCAGCCTCGCTTGCACTAAAACCAGCCGCGCCTAATGTCTGAGGCTCGCTCGAAGTGTCGAATGACAACCAAGCAGGCAAGGTAGTGCCACTTTTCACGCTCCAACTTAAGGCATCGCCATCAACATCTGTTGCGCTTAATGAATAACTGTAGGGGATATCTTCATTCACAGCTGTGGTGGCACTGCTGGTAACAGCGGGGGCCTCATTAATATTGGTGATATTCACTGTCAATGTTTTATTGAAGGTAAGGCCTGCAGTGTCGGTCACTGTTATACAGATACTTTGAGAGGGTGTACTTTCATAATCAAAAATAAAGGCTGATTGCAGCGTATCGTCCGTAAGGGTGAAATTACCATCATGTGTGCCAGCACAAAAACTAAAGACAGCCGTGTCGCCTGTATCAATATCCGTTGCCGTAAGGGTGCCAATGGCGGTGCCGATGGCACTGTTTTCAGCCACGGTATTGGCGGAAAGGCTGATATCTGTTGGCGCGTCATTGACATTGGCAACTGTGATGGTAAAGCTTTGATCTGCCGTTGTAACACCATCACTCACGCTTAGAATTATGTCATACTCACCTACCTCTGCGTTGCCTGGGTTGCCTAAGAGGGTTGGTATATCGCCAATTTTCATCACAGTGGCTTTATCGCCATTTGCATTATCCTGATAAGCCACATAAGGCGTACCTGAGCTGTCAAGTGCCAACGAGGTAAAGGCTGCACTGCCTGCACTAAAACCAGCTGCGCCGACTGTCACCCAGTCACTACCGTCATATTTCATCACGGTGGCTTTATCGCTATTTGCACTATCTTTATAAGCCACATAAGGCGTGCCTGAGATGTCAAGTGCCAAAGAAGGAGATAGTGCATAGCTTGCACTAAAACCAGCAGCCCCTACTGCCACCCAGACGTTATCCTTATACATCATCACGGTGGCTTTACCGCCATTTACACCATCATAATAAACCACATAAGGCCTATCTGAGCTGTCGATTGCCAACGAGGTATTGCTAACATAGCCTGCACTAAAACCAGCAGTTCCTACTGACACCCAGGCGTTACCGTCATACTTCATAACGGTAGTTTTATCGCCATTTGCACTATCTTTATATGCCACATAAGGCGTGCCTGAGCTGTCGAGTGCCAACGAAGGAGAGGTTGCCATGCCTGCACTAAAACCAGGAGTGCCCACCACCTCCCAGTTGGTACCGTCAAACCTCATCACAGTGGCTTTATAACTATTATCACCATCTTGATAAGCCACATAAGGCCTATCTGAGCTGTCGAGTGCCAACGTGGTACTGCTAGCATAGCCGCCACTAAAACCAGCAGTTCCTACTAACACCCAGGCGTTACCGTCATACTTCATCACGGTGGCTCCAGCACTATTCCCACTATCTTGATAAGCCACATAAGGCGCATCTAAACTGTCGAAGACCAACGAGGTATGGTAAGTATTGCCGGCACTAAAACCAGCAGTCCCTACTGCAATCCAGGCATTATTCTCATACTTCATCACGGTGGCTTTATTACCATTTTCACTATCTTGATAAGCCACATAAGGCGTATCTGAGCTGTCGATTGCCAACGAGCTATAGAGTGCAGCGCCGGCACTAAAACCAGCGAGGCCTAGCAACTCAAAATCGGTCCCTGTGGTGACTCCTAGTGACAACCAACTAGGCAAGGTGGTGCCACTTTTTACGCTCCAGCTTAAGGCATCGCCATCCGCATCGGTTGCGCTAAATGAATAATTGTAAGGTGAGTTTTCATTCACTGCCGTAATGGCACTGCTAGTAACCGCTGGACTATTATCATTCACATTGCTGATATTCACAGTCAGCGTTTTATCGTAGCGCAAACTTCCACTGTCACTTACTTTTATACACACACTTTGAGAGGAGGTACTTTCATAATCAAAAATAGAGTTTGATTGGAGCGTTGCGCCTGCCAGGGTGAAATTATCGTCAGATGCGCCACCACAAAAACTAAAGGTAGCGGTGTCGTTTTCATCGACGTCCGTCACAGTAAGCGAACCTATAACCGTTCCTATGGGGCTGTTTTCAGCCAGCGTATTATTCGAAAGGCTTATGTCTGTTGGGGCGTTATTTGCATTAGAGACAGTAATGCCATTGCCGGTCAAATCAGCAGTGTCACCGGCCGTTACATTAGAGATAAAGTCATCTGCGGCGGCCAGATTATAAGTAGTCGCGCCATTTGAACTAGCACCATTTTTATTGAGCAAACGGTATAAATTCGTTGAATCAGTGGCTGATAAAAAAGCTGAAAATTGAGTAGCTGTGTCTATTTCGACATTGGCAGTATCGGTTAAGGTATAAGTCGCGCCCCCTTCGCCAGTAAAGGTTAACTTAGAAGCATTAACATCATTTACATCCCCTGATGCAGCTTCAAAGCTACTACCGGTAACCACCAGTTCGCCAGTACTGGCATTGTAAGTGGCAGAGGTAATGCTTGGTGGTGCTGGTTCTGGTGCTGGTTCTGGTGCAGCAGTGCTCGCGGTTACAGTAAACATAGCAAACATAGGAATAGCCGCTTTAATGAGCTTCCCTAATGGGACTGATTTACCAGCCCCAACATTGTTTGCATCTTGAGTGTGCATTAATTTTTTCATTAGTTATTTTCGCTTTAAAAGGGGGTTAATATAGGGTGACAAAAATGGTTTTTGTCCCTGGGGTGCTGTGCTTCAATAATTTCCGGATAACTGCAATTGGGGATCACGGCAACATCGTAAATTTGCCCAACATTGCTGGTAAATTTTATATGGCCAATTTCTCGGCTTTTATTCTGGTTAGTTTCGTCAAGGTTCATTAACTAAATACCTGAAAAGGTTTCATTATATTTTTCGGGCAACATGCCGGTTCTAACTGGTGATAAACCAACAAACATAATAGGTCGATAAAAATCCATGCCCTGGGTAAAACCCGGAACTTCAGCCAGGGTTTCGGTTATTTTAGTTTGCGGATCATAACTGCAAATATGGCCATGGTCTGAATTGAAAAAATAGACTTGATCGTTATACCAACGGGGTGAATGGGGCATGGCTAAACCGTCAAGTAAAATTTCATTGCTGGCGACATCCATTAAGGTGCCATTAAATTCACCGTCTTTTTTTCGCCACATGCCCGCCTGGTCTTCTTGAGAAAAGATGATGACATCAGCGGGTTTGCCATCTTTTAAGGTCGTACCATTAAGATGGCAAAGGTCTTCGGGTTTTAAGTCCAGATGCTGCAGATTAAAACCGTCATCAATAATGGCCACTTTTACCCCCTGGCCTTGGGTAGTTTGCCAAATACTTTTAACCTGTTGACTTAAATACAGGCTTTTATGTTTCAGTCGCGTCTGCTCAGATAACTTAATTTTTTTGCGCCGCTCAGGGCGTTTTTCCTGTCTATGTTTCATTTGTTCCTCCGACAGAGAAACAGGGGCTTTATTAGGTTTATTTTTTATAGAAGTATGTGAGTGACGTTGTAAAACATCTGGCTGAACCAGTTCAATACCAGCCATGCTTTGCAGCGCGTTGAGTACGTCACCCAGATTATTTCCATCTTTCAAGGTTAGGGAAAAGTAATGAAACTGTGAGTCGGTAAATAATTCGCTCACCTGAGTTCTATGGGGATGATATTGGTATAGTTGGGCTTTAGTTAGCTGCGTTTGTGCTTTAACAATCAAACGGTTGGATAATGTGACCTGTTGCCCTTTACTCTCTACTTTATAATTTTGTCCATCTTCTTTAATTAAGGTCATTGGTTTAGATAAATCATTAAAGACGATAGTCTCAATAGCAAAGCCTGAAGCGTCATAAGTAACAAACAGTGTCAGACATAACACAAAAAAGCACAGTGTCTGGGTGTCATGATTAGAAGCCTGCTGACGAGACATTAAGCCGTTCTTTAGTAACGAAGAGAGTAACCTATTCATCATAGGGTAGACAGCGCGACATGAAATTGTCGGTTTTGACGAAGGACAGCGGCTAACAACGTAGAATCTGAACGTGGTAACCCAGAAGTAAGGAAAAGTTGCTGCATAAAATAACACCACAAAGACTAAGTGTTACTAAATGTAACTCATTTTAAAAGTAATAAAAACATTTAAAAGAATTTGCTCCACTAAATGTTACTATATTTGGATGTAATAAAACATTTTAAATCGACAGTTTACTGCACAAAAAATCATACAGGTGATTCAAGGTTTAAATGGTCAAACAGGCTAGGTTTAAACACGCTAGCTAAAGTAAACATACATCCAGAGATAAGAGCACAGATAAACAATAAAATAGTTATACTTTTCATAACGCTCCTGATTATTAATTGGGGTAGTCGAATCTATTAAACCACTTAAATTTTTTGGCAAAGTTTTAAACACAATTGTTTAACTGCCTTTTTTAACCTTGACAGTAGATTTAGATGGAAAGTTGTTCTTCATTTTTACATATATATACTGACCAGTTTATTAGCATTTTTCTCCTTATTTACTTGAAAGTTAAGTCCTGAAAAATATCTACATATTAATGGTGGTTGTAACTACTTAATATTTAAAATAAAAAATGGCTGGCTTGGCGGGCGCTTTATTTTTATCAATTTTAATTGTAGAGTCGGAATTATTAACATGATTTAAAGCAAATTTATTAAAGACTTGTGTAGAGCAGTCATATTAATTTTGCTTATAAAAGCTTAATAAAGTTATCTATAGAATTAATTAAAGGAATAAAAAGTGCAAAAAAAACAAGGTATTTATCATTATTCACCCTCAGATTTAACGCTTTATATGGCGAGTCCATTTGCTTCTTGGATGTCTCGATTTGCCATTGAAAAGCCTGACGAAGCGCCAGAAAAGGATGCAGATGACGCATTAATGAGTTTGCTTCAACAAATGGGCTATGAGCATGAAGATGCCTTGGAAGCTAAATTAGCCAATGAAGGGAAATCATTAGTTAAAATCAGTGGTAATACCCAGTCTGAAAAGTTTTCGGCAACGGTTGATGCTATGTATAGTGGTGTTGATGTTATTGTTCAAGGCCGACTAGCGTGCGTACCATTTGCAGGATATTCAGATTTCTTAATCAAAGTACTTGGCGCTAGTAAATTAGGTGATTTTCACTATGAAGTATGGGATACCAAGTTAGCTAGCACACTAAAACCTTCGTTTGTTATTCAGCTCTGTTGTTATGCTGAAATGCTTGAAGAAGTGCAGGGAGTGAGACCTGAACAGATATCCGTTGCTTTAGGAAATGGCGAGCTTTCTGTACTGAGAACGAATGACTTTTTTCATTATTAT
Source organism: Colwellia sp. MB02u-10 (assembly GCF_014077185.1). Lineage (NCBI taxonomy): Bacteria > Pseudomonadati > Pseudomonadota > Gammaproteobacteria > Alteromonadales > Colwelliaceae > Colwellia > Colwellia sp. MB02u-10. The sequence continues at coordinate 120,479 of NZ_JACGVK010000105.1, read as the reverse complement.
CTGCTCCTAAAGCAATCTTTTCTGAATGTTCAAAACAGCTTTAACTCTGATGACATGCCAGATCCTGCCGAGTCTAAAAGTTTTGGTCATTGGTCTAGTTATGCAGAAAAGCTTTTGCATGAGCGAGACCACCTATCCCAAGTGGCTACCATAACGCGTGGCCAAATAAAGAAGCTTAATGCCGAAGGTATATTAACTAGGCAGCAATTGGCTGAGAAGGAAGTGACTTCTATACCCAATTTATCTCCAGTTATCTATAGCCGTCTTCACCAACAAGCATTAATTCAGTATCAGAGTATAGGTAAGAGTAAACCTCTTTTTAACATTGTTAAATCTGATCCGAGCGAGCGACAAGGTTTGTCTTTAATGCCGCCGCATTCGAAAATGGATGTTTTCTTTGATATTGAGGGCTTTCCTTTAGATGAAGGTGGTTTGGAATATCTCTGGGGTAATACTTATTTTGACGAGAATGATCAGCGACAATTTATAGATTTTTGGGCCCATAACCAAAAGCAAGAGAAACAATGCTTTCAAGATTTTATTCATTGGGTATATTCGCGATGGCTTAAAGATCCCCAAATGCATATTTACCATTATGCCAATTATGAAATTGCCGCATGTAGAAAGCTGATGGGCCGATATGGCGTATGTGAACATGAAGTTGATCAGCTACTTCGAAATGAAGTGTTCGTTGACTTATATAAAGTAGTTAAAGGGGGACTTTTGCTAGGCGAACCTCGTTACTCAATAAAAAATGTAGAACATTTATATCGTGGGAGCCGAGAAACAGATGTAAGTACTGGCGGTGATTCAGTTGTTGTTTATGAACAATGGCGAAAATTGAATGCTTTGGATAAAGAAGGTGATACTTGGCAAACATCTGCAATATTGAAAAGCATCCGTGATTATAATATTGATGACTGTGACTCTACTCAAGAATTGGTTGATTGGTTAAGAGTTCAGCAACATGAAAATGCTATTGCGTTTGCTGGTAAAACAGATGTTGTTGAAGTTGAACAAACAACAGAGATTACAAAGGTAGAAAAACTTAGGGATAATCTGCTGTGCAGAGCAAAGGAGGAAGAAGTAACTCAACCTGAACTAAGTTTGATTACTGAAAACCTAGCTTGGTTGTTAGAATTTCACCGAAGAGAGTCTAAGCCAATTTTCTGGAAAATGTTTGACCGCATGGGAGCGGAAGAAAGTGAATTGCTGGATGATTTAGATTGCCTTGCTTTTTGTACTCGCACAGACCGAAGTCCTTTTAAAATTAAACGAAGTTATGGTTATGAATATAGCTTTGATGCAAATCAAGAGTTTAAAGCTGCATGCTCAAGCTACTATGTGCTCAATGAAGAAACTGATGAAGGAAAATCATTAAAAGTAAATGTAGATAGAGAGTCGAGCGATTTTGAGAAAGGTCTTTTGGTTGTTAAATCAATGAAATATGTTCCACCTCAATTGATGACTTTGATACCTGATGAATATGTAAATCCAACGCCTATTCCGGAAGCTATTGCTAACATTGTTGAAAAATACAATGACAACGATGGTGATAACCTTGCGATAGTAGATTTCTTATCTCGTTCAACACCGCGAATAAACGGCTTGGTCAAAGGAAGCATAATCGCTAGTAGTAAAGATGCTTCTGAAAATTTACAGCAAATCATTAATGCGGTTAAGAACTTAGATAATAGTTACTTACCAATACAAGGGCCACCTGGTGCTGGTAAAACTTATACAGGAAAACACGTCATTGCTGAGCTTGTAAAAGAAGGCAAGCGTGTTGGTATTTGCAGCAATAGTCACAAAGCGATAAATAATTTGCTACTTACAACGGCAAAGTATTGTAAGGAAAATGATATCTCAGCCAGCTTTGTTTGCACCAAAGAAACAGACCCAGAGTTGTCTGAACTGGATGTTAATATCATCAAAAATAAGGACCTAGACCAGTGGGTTGAAGAGTCATGTGTTATTGGTACTACGGCATGGGGCTTTTCTCGTAGTGAAATGATAGAACAACTAGATTACCTTTTCATTGATGAAGCAGGCCAAGTAAGTGTTGCTAATTTGATTGCAATTAGCCGCTGTACTAAAAACCTAGTATTGATGGGCGATCAAATGCAATTAGGACAACCTATTCAAGGCACACATCCTGCTGATAGTGGTGCTTCTATTTTGGATTATCTACTAAAAGACAGCCCAACAATTGATGAAAGAAAAGGAATATTTCTCAATACAACATACCGGATGCACTCAGCAGTAAATAAGTTTATTAGTGACGCTGTTTATGAAGGTAAATTAATTAGTGATATAGCCAATGATAAACAGCTCATAAGCATACCTAGTTCATATAAAGGGCCATTGAATAAAGAAGCCGGTGTTATCTTTATGCCTGTTGAACATTTTGGCAACACTCAAGCAAGTGAAGAAGAAGTCTCGGTAATTGTTGAAACGGTTATGGAATTGATTGGCAGAACATTTACAGATAAAGAAGGGCAAGCGAGAAATATTAATTGGTCTGATATTTTAGTCGTCGCCCCTTATAATTTACAAGTGAACAAACTCAAAATTGCCTTCTCATCTATGCCAGGTGGTGATAATGCACGAGTGGGAAGCGTTGATAAATTTCAAGGCCAGGAAGCACCTATTGTGATTTTAAGTATGTGTGCATCTGATGCCAATGAAAGTCCTAGAGGCGTAGATTTCTTGTTCGACAAAAACAGGCTTAATGTTGCCATTTCAAGAGCTCAGTCATTGGCAATTGTTGTAGCAAATTCAGCTTTAGCAAGTACATCGGTTAGTAGTGTTAAACAACTAGCCAAAATCAATATGTTTAGCCATTTGGTTCAATATTCATAATAAGCAAATTAGAAAATAGAGGTAGCATGAAAATTTTTTCTGTTAACGATTTACTTGTATGGGTTCCTGTAAGCCAAGCAACAAAAACATTCTCTCCACGTGCATTTCTTCCGATAGACGGTTTGAATGCTGAATATGGGTATGGTTATAAAGGAAGCAGAACTGTTGCTAAGTATTTGGATGCCTTAGTAGATATCCAGCAGTCTTTTGATAAAAAGACTTCGAAGGAATTTACCAAAGGAAATGGTAAGAAAGAAACTCAATATAAAGCGAGATGGTGGCACAAAAACTCTAACGGAGCTCCTGCATTACTTGGACCTAAATGGTGGGTTGAACTACCTATAGCCAAACTTCTTTCGATAAATGAAGAAGAGATATCAAAATTAGTAAAAAAATCAACGGGATCATTTATACCTCATCATCAATACGAGAAGAATGGAGTAACGGAAATTTCAATATTGGATGAGTCTGATAATTTTGAAGAAACTAAAGTTGTTGATGAAATCACTTTGACGGCCATTAAGTCCCGTAGAGGGCAAGTTAATTTTAGGCAATCACTGTTAACAGCGTTTAATGATACTTGCTGTATTACCGGTTGTAGTGTCAGTTCTGTTTTAGAAGCTGCACATATAATCTCTCACTCAGATGAAACCAACTATAAAGTAACTAATGGGATATTACTTAGAGCCGACATACATACATTATTTGACTTGAACCTGATTGGCATCGATCAACACGGTGTGGTTCACATTTCTAATGAATTGGAACAAAGTGAGTATAGTGGATATCAAGGGGTAGTGATTGCGAGCAGCCTTTCTGAAGATACGGTTGTTAATTTTAAAAAACGATTTGTTGAATATATTGAAAAGAATAGCCTTAATTAGATCGACAATCAATATGAATGGCCTTTGGCCAAACTAATTAAGTGGCGAAAGGTATTTTATACCATCAAAGTTCCAGTCTACAGATAGCTTGTCAGAAATGCAGTCAAGTTGGTTAGTTTAGCTGTGTATTCTTTCTGACAGCTTTCTAATAAACACTTTATCAAGCCTAGTTCTTCAAGAGCGGAATAGTACAAGCCGATTTACTGACAATAAAACTAAAACTTTTTTAGAAAACATTTACAATCACAAAAGTAATTTTACTAAATTGCTATCGTAGATATGATCATATTGAAATCGACCAGTGATGGACCGGAATAAGTGGTGCGTAATTTTTAAAATGGATGTATTTTGAAATATCGATGATATTTAAAAGAAAGAATGGTGGCCCCTCCCTGACTTGAACAGGGGACCTGCCGATTATGAGTCGGACGCTCTAACCAACTGAGCTAAGGGGCCATAATTCTACTTTGCTTTGATAAGCGCGAAAGGTTCATCTAAAGCGGCGGGAAGTATAAGCATTTTTTATTTTGTTGTCACCCTTATAAAGCTAAAAACCTGATAAATAAGTCTAACAGTTCAATAGTTGAGCGATTTGTTGTTTTGGCAATCACTCGTTGGAATTTATTGGTTACTTTATAGTAAACAATTTAATTAATTTATCACCTGTAAAGGGTCAACAGAATAAATTTTTGGTTTTGTGTGATCCACTTAGGCTAGTTATTACTCGACAATATGTGCTCGACAATATGATTTACATTGTTCTAGTCATTAACATCTATGTAAGCATCAATTCCAGTCTTATATGTTACAGAGATACTATTATGATGGTTTGCTAGCTAGCATCACTAACGCAACCGTGTGCGAATAGCATGTAAACTAGCGTCTAGTGTTGACAGTAAATGCTAGTTAAAAAAAATCCAGCTATTAGCTGGATTTTATATTTATATATTTCGAGAAGAAATATTACTCACCGTCTAAGAAACTTTTCAATTGCTCAGAACGTGAAGGATGGCGCAATTTGCGTAATGCTTTTGCTTCAATTTGACGAATACGTTCACGTGTCACATCAAACTGCTTACCCACTTCTTCTAAAGTGTGATCAGTGTTCATATCGATACCAAAGCGCATTCTTAACACTTTTGCTTCACGAGCCGTTAGGCCCGCTAGTACTTCATGTGTCGCATGCTTTAAGTTTTCAGCCGTGGCAGAATCAACAGGTAATTCACCGCTACCGTCTTCAATAAAGTCACCTAAGTGAGAATCTTCATCATCACCAATCGGTGTTTCCATTGAAATAGGTTCTTTAGCGATTTTTAACACTTTACGAATTTTATCTTCCGGCATGATCATGCGTTCAGCTAATTCTTCAGGTGTTGGTTCGCGACCCATTTCTTGTAACATTTGACGTGAAATGCGGTTAAGTTTATTAATCGTTTCAATCATGTGTACTGGAATACGAATAGTACGTGCCTGATCGGCAATTGATCGAGTAATCGCTTGGCGTATCCACCACGTAGCATAAGTTGAGAACTTATAACCACGACGATATTCAAACTTATCAACTGCTTTCATTAAACCAATGTTACCTTCTTGAATAAGATCCAAGAATTGTAAGCCACGGTTAGTGTATTTTTTCGCAATTGAGATAACTAAACGTAAGTTAGCTTCGACCATTTCTTTTTTCGCACGACGAGCTTTCGCTTCGCCGATCGACATACGACGGTTAATGTCTTTAATGCCGTGAACATTGAGATAAGTCTCTTCTTCTAGCATGTTCAGTTTATAAATACAGCGTTCAACATCTAGTTCGATGTCAGGCATTCTCTTTGAGTAAGGTAGGCCAGCTGCTTTTTGTTCTTCAAACCAATTTTTTGAGGTTTCGTTACCCGGAAATATTTTGATGAAAGTAGTTTTTGGCATACCGGCACCAACCACACAGTGTTTCATGATTAAGCGTTCTTGAACACGTAAACGGTCCACAACACTGCGCATGTTTTTCACTAGGCGGTCAAATACTTTGGGTACGATTCTAAATTCTTTAAATACTTCAGCTAATGCATCAATTGCTGCTTGTGCATCAGTATGGCCACGGCCTTTAGTTTTAATGACTTTGTTAGCAAGCTCGTAGGCTGTGCGCAAAGCAGTAAACTTTTCACGGGCTTCTTCAGGACAAGGGCCAGTATCTTCTTCTTCCTCATCCTCATCAGATTTATCTTCATTAGCTAACTGTTCTTTAGAAAGCTCTGATCCGATATGAGTTGCTGCTGCTGGAATTTCTTCGTCTTGGGCATCAGGGTCTAAAAATCCAACGATAATGTCGCTTAGACGTACTTCTTCAGCTTCAAAATTATCCCATTGATCAAGCAAGTAATTAATTGCTGGCGGGTATTCAGAAACTGAACGTTGTACTTCTTTGATACCTTCTTCGATGCGTTTGGCGATAACAATTTCGCCTTTACGCGTGAGTAGCTCTACCGTACCCATTTCACGCATGTACATGCGAACGGGATCTGTAGTACGACCAATTTCACTTTCAACGGTCGCAAGCGCTTGCGCAGCAGCTTCAGCAGCATCTTCATCAGTATTTGCTTCACTCATCATTAACGTGTCGTTATCAGGAGCGTTTTCAAACACCTGAATACCCATGTCGTTAATCATTCGAATGATGTCTTCAACTTGATCTGAATCGATAATATCCTGAGGTAAATGATCGTTAACTTGTGCAAAAGTTAAATAACCTTGCTCTTTACCTTTTACTATTAACTCTTTAAGTCTAGATTGAGGGGCTTGATCCATTGACGAGTGTCCACCTATTTATGGCTATCAAAATTACAACAGTTAGCAGGCAATTATAGCGAAATAATTACTAAATTACCAGCAGTAAACTGCTCTTCTGCTTGTTCTAAGTATAACTTAAACGATATTGTTCTATGCGCTTAGTAAACCGTGCAATTCTTGCTTTTCGGTTAAGGTTAAGCCGCTACTACGTTCTTTTTCTAATAATTGCTCTGTGCGTTGTTCAATAAAAACATTTAAAAAGTTTTCAATTAAATCCAAAAACATGCTTTCGGCATTTTCTGCTTCAACATAATGCTCTAAACACAGCAGCTTTGTTAGTTGTTTTCCGGCTTCCTGGCCTCTAAAATGCTCAATTAATTGTGCACTATTTACCTTTGGGTTTTGCTTACACAATGCGAGTAACGTATTGAGCAAAGGTATACCTGGCATATTTAATTCATTTAAAATTGCCGAGTCTGGTAGTGTCTCTACTATATGGGGATGCTCAAGTAGTAATGCAATAGCGAGTCTTACGGGCGTGATTTTAGGCCGCTTAGCTTTAGCTTTATTTTCAGCGACGTTAGCAAAACTCTTATGTAATTTTTTTAATTGCATTTCGTTACTTGCACCAAATTGATTTGCAAGCTTAGTGACAATGGCGTCTTTAAGATTACTGTCAGGTAGTTTGGCTAAATAAGGCTGAAAAGCGCTGACAGCGGCACCTTTTCCCTCAGGAGAACTCATGTCGATTTGGTTTAGCAAATGCTCAAACAAAAATTGTGACAATGGCGTGGCATTATCTAATATGCTTTCAAAAGCCGCCTGGCCTTGTTCTCTGATCATCGAATCAGGGTCTTCGCCATCAGGTAAAAAAACAAATTTGAGACTATAACCATCTTGAATTAACGGTAGGGCATTATCCAGAGCACGCCATGCGGCATCACGGCCAGCCCGGTCTCCATCGTAACAACAAATAACTTCTTTAACGGTGCGAAATAGGGTTTGTAGTTGTTCAGGCGTTGTTGCCGTACCGAGTGAGGCAACCGCATAGTCAACACCGTGTTGAGCTAGTGCAACTACATCCATATAGCCTTCAACCACCACTAGGCGAGTTAGTTGTTTAATGGCCTGTTTTGCTTCATAAAGGCCATATAACTCTTGGCCTTTATGGTAAATTCGCGTTTCTGGCGAGTTGAGGTACTTGGGCGTACCATCACTTAATACCCGTCCGCCAAAACCGATAACTCGGCCACGTTTATCGCGAATAGGAAATTGAATGCGGCCCCTAAACCTGTCATAAGGTTTGTTTTTATCGCCTTGAACTGCCATGCCTAAATCAACAAGTTGCTGATTTATTTGGCCGCTGCGGCCAAATACTTTCATCATGCCGTCCCAAGCATCACTAATATAACCTATACCAAAACGCTTAACTATTTCACCACTTAAGCCTCGGCCTTTTAAATAATCAATCGCGACATTTTTGTCAGTGGCAACTTTTAATTGCTGTTGAAAAAAACGGCTGATTTGCGCCATTAATTCATAGTCATCTTGTTTTTGAATGTAGGTTTTTTGATCTTGTTTTTGTTGTGCAGGTGAACGTGTGTTTTGTTCGCGTGGCACGTCCATATTGTAATGGGAAGCCAACTCTTCAACGGCATCAGGAAACTCTAAACGGTCAAATTCCATCAAAAACGAAATCGCATTGCCATGTTCACCACAACCGAAGCAGTGATAAAATTGTTTATCTTGGCTAACGCTAAAAGAGGGGGATTTTTCAGTATGAAAAGGGCAACAAGCCTGGTAATTTTTACCGGCTTTTTTTAATGGCACGCGAGAATCTATGAGTTCGACAATATCGGCTCGAGCCAATAAGTCATCAATAAATTGTCGAGGGATCATGCCAGCCATAAATACCATTACATCAAGATAAAACTCTATTTTACACCAATAAGGCTTGGAAAATAGTAGCTTCTTATATTCTAGTTAAAATAAAACCGCGAGGCCTAAGCTATCGCGGTTTATATTCAGCATGAACATTGAAGTTCAAAAGGAAGCTTAACTAACTGTTTAAAATTACTCTAACTTGGCCACTTACTGCGCCCATGTCAGCTTTACCTTGCATTAGCGGTTTTAATATCGCCATTACTTTACCCATATCAGCCATTGAGGCTGCACCGGTTTCGGCAATTGTTTCTGTAATCAGTTGGTTAATTTCATCTGCAGATAAGGGTTGCGGCAAAAAATATTCTATAGCGATAACTTCTGCAGCTTCTTTAGCTGCCAGTTCATCGCGACCACCTTCAGTAAACATTTTGATAGATTCTTTGCGCTGTTTAACCATTTTAGTTAACAAGGCAATGACATTTTCATCAGTTGCTTCTGTTTTGTGATCTATTTCTGCTAGCTTTATCGCAGAGAGTGCCATACGAATTACACCAAGACGAAGTTTGTCTTTGGCACGCATGGCATTTTTCATTTCATCTTGCAGTTGACTAAGTAGACTCATAATTTAATTTACGCTTAAGTTAACTCAGTTGACTTAGGATTTACTAAGGTATCTTAGTACATGCGAACGCGACGAGCGTTCTCACGAGAAACTTTTTTAGCTGCGCGTTTTACTGCGGCTGCTTTCTTACGCTTACGTTCCCAAGTCGGCTTTTCATAAGATTCGCGACGGCGAACTTCTGAAAGGATACCTGCTTTTTCACATGAACGTTTAAAACGACGTAATGCAACGTCAAATGGTTCGTTTTCTCTTACTTTAATTACTGGCATGTACTATTTTACCTTAGTTAGGAATCTATATTAAATGGTGTCTGATTTCAGCTAAATAGCCTCATCTTCACCCACTCTATTAAAAATTGGTGACGTATTCTAATGCGAAGGCCATAGTAATGTAAAGTGGAATTGATTTTTTCACTGGTTTTATTAGCTCAATAGCGGCCTGAACACAGTAATACTAGTCGCTGTGTAAATAGCTGCTGTCATATTAACAAAATTTATCACTAATTTTTTTGTCATGAATTTTAAAGGTTAAATGATGGTTTTAAAATATTTTGGTTATCTTTATGCGCTATAAATTGAAAGTTGCCTAGGGCATAGGTAAAATCAGCAACCAAATAACGGCTGCAGCTTAATATAAGTGAATAGTCGAATTCACTATTGATGCAACAGGGCTAGGTAAAGAAAAATTATGCGAATTTTAGGTATTGAAACCTCTTGTGATGAAACCGGTATTGCGATTTATGATGATGGGCAAGCCGATCTACCCGCGGGTATAGTTGCACATAAGTTATATAGTCAAATCGCCGTTCATGCTGATTATGGTGGGGTAGTGCCTGAGCTGGCATCACGTGATCATGTCCGCAAAACTATTCCCTTAATAAAAGAAGTCCTAGCTGAAGCTAATTTAACCCCTGCTGATTTAGACGGTGTGGCTTATACGGCTGGACCAGGCTTAGTGGGCGCCTTACTTGTGGGTTGTTCAATTGGTCGCAGTTTAGCTTACGGCTGGAACTTACCTGCTGTGCCTGTGCATCATATGGAAGGACATTTACTAGCGCCAATGCTAGAAGAGAATGTACCTGACTTTCCCTTTGTTGCTTTATTAGTATCTGGTGGTCATACCATGTTGGTGCGCGTTGATGGTATCGGTCACTATGAATTATTAGGTGAATCTGTTGATGATGCCGCAGGTGAAGCTTTTGATAAAACAGCTAAATTACTAGGGCTTGATTACCCTGGCGGACCCGTATTAGCGAAAATGGCGGAAAGTGGTCGAAAAGGTCGTTATAAATTTCCAAGACCTATGACGGATAAACCTGGGCTAAACTTTAGTTTCAGCGGTTTGAAAACCTCAGCCGCTGTTACCATTCGAAAAGAAGAAAAAGCAGAATTAACACCTGAGCAAAAAGCACAAATGCAAGCTGATATCGCTTATGCCTTTCAAGAAGCGGTCGTTGATACGCTGGCCATTAAATGTAAACGGGCATTAAAACAGTGCAATTTAAATCGTTTAGTTATTGCGGGTGGTGTGAGTGCCAATACAGCGTTAAGAGAGAAATTAGCAGAAATTACCAAGAAGTTAGGTGGGGAAGTTTTCTATCCTAGGCCTGAGTTTTGTACTGATAACGGCGCCATGATTGCCTACGCGGGTTTACAACGCCTAAAAGCGGGTGTTGATACCGACTTAACCTTTAAGGCAACACCACGTTGGCCCTTAGATACTTTAGAGCCGGTTTAAGCTTGCAGGTTGGCGATTAAAACCGGTAATAAAGGCTACTTCTTGGTAAATGATATTTTGCTTTCTTTGCCCTGTAGTAGTCTAACAATATTGTCTTTATGTCTAAATATGATCAGCGCTGATAACATCAATACAGGGTAGACATAAATGGGCTTTAATAACCAAGTATACAGTGGCGCTATTGATAGGGTAACAATAGCGGCTAAACTCGAATAGCGGCTAATTTTAGCGACCAACAACCAGGTTAAAATAAGTAGCCCGCCTAAGTCTAAACCAATAGGTAATAGCACGCCAAATGCCGTAGCAACCGCTTTACCTCCCTCGAAATTAAAAAATATCGGGTACATGTGGCCTAAACAAGCGGCGAGAGCAATCATACCTAGATACAAGGGTTCTAAGCCGAGGAAATAACCACCCCAAACCGGTAATGTGCCTTTAAGTATGTCAAAAATCAGCACAAATGACGCAATAAATTTATTACTTATACGTAAGACATTTGTCGCACCTGGATTTTTTGAACCTGCTGAGCGGGGGTCTGGTAAGTGCAGTAATTTGCAAAGTAAAATGGCACTCGAAATTGAACCTACTAAGTAAGCCATAACCACCATTAAAAACGTTACAAGTAAACTACTGATACTAAGCTCCTTCTCAAACAGGTGTTAGCAAAGTTATAAAAATTTTATTCTTTTTAGCTTTTTGACATTGTAGCGCGATGTTTACTAGTTTTTCTAGACCTGCACAGGTAAACTCGCTATTTATTTTCTAAAGTATGTTGTGGCGATTGCGGGGTTTATCTCGATTTTATCTCGATAATGCAATGGCTAAATACTAACAAGCCATGTAAGGGTTTTAGTGTGGATAAAGTCTATATTGAAGGGTTAACCTTTCAAACAACCATCGGTTTCTTCCAGTGGGAAAAAGAAATAAAGCAAACACTTGTTATTGATTTAGTGATGGGCTGGAATACGGCGCAAGCAGCAGAAAATGACGAATTAGCTAAAACACTTGATTACGCGACAATTTCTGAAGCGATTGTTGAGTTTGCTAACGCTAATCCGGTAGATTTAATTGAAACGCTTGCCGAACGTATTGCTGGCTTTCTTATCGCTGAATATAAAATTCCTTGGCTGCGCTTAAAGGTAATGAAACCAACGGCGGTGCATAATGCGACTACGGTAGGTGTTGAAATAGAGCGTGGCGAACAGTTGTCAGGCCAAACATTGTAATGGCTAAAATTTATATTTCGCTGGGTAGTAACATAAATCGTCAACATTATATTGAACAAGGCTTGCATGCTTTAACTGATGTATTTGGCTCACTTATCTTATCTTCATTATTTGAAAGTGAGGCTGTCGGCTTTGCCGGTAAAGCTTTTTACAATATGGTGGCTGGAGTAAGTACTGAGCTTACTTTGGCTGAAGTGGCGGCAACACTGCGCGAAATAGAGTTTGCGCACGGTAGAAACCAAGACGCTAAAAAATTTAGCCCGCGGACATTAGATTTAGATTTATTACTTTATGATGACATTATTGCTGACTCTCCAGCGCAAATACCGCGTGATGAAATTAGCAAAAATGCTTTTGTATTGTGCCCGTTAGCTGAAGTTGCAGGGCATTTGGCTCACCCGATTATTGGCCAGTGCTATGACGAGTTATGGCAACAATATGATAAAAGCCAACAAAAGTTAAAAACAGTGGCTTTTATTTGGCCAAAAAAATAAGAAAAATAAGGAAATATAACCCCGATGAGCACAATTGAAGTTTTTATTTTAGCGTTAATTCAAGGTTTAACTGAGTTTTTACCTATTTCTAGTTCAGCACATTTAATCTTACCCTCAGTAGTTTTCGGCTGGAAAGATCAAGGCTTAGCGTTTGATGTTGCCGTGCATGTTGGCAGTTTACTGGCGGTAGTGCTTTATTTTCGCAAAGAAGTGGGCTGCATGGCTGTGGCTTGGTTTGCCACTTTAAAAGGTGAGCGAAATAATTTTGATGGTAAATTGGCTTGGTGGATTATTTTTGCCACCATCCCCGCCGGTTTATTTGGTTTACTCGGTAAAGATTTTATTGAAGAGCATTTACGCAGTGCACTTGTTATTGCCGCCACTACACTATTATTTGGTTTTTTGCTTGGCTTTGCTGATATTAAAGCTAAACAAAATAAAAGCATTGAAAATTTAGGTTTTAAAGGTGCCATGTTAATCGGCTTGGCACAGGCTATCGCGTTAATACCGGGCACATCACGTTCTGGTATCACCATGACTATCGGTTTGATGTTAGGATTAAGCAGAGAAAATGCCGCGCGTTTTTCTTTTTTATTGTCGATTCCAGCCATTGCCATGGCGGGCAGTTATTTAACGTTGAAGTTGATTTTGGAAGCCGGCACGGTAGATTGGTCAGCCATGGGCTTAGGCAGTGTGTTAGCGTTTGTTAGTGCTTATACCTGTATTCACTACTTTCTTATTTTAGTGGGTAAGTTCGGCATGATGCCATTTGTTATTTATCGCTTAGTGCTTGGTGCTGGTCTGCTTTGGTTTGTTGCCGGTTAATTGTTATAATATATTCAACTTATGAAAAATGCGCTTTAGCGCATTTTTCATATCTACATGTATTTTTTAGATACCAAAAGGGTAGTTTGCTAGCGCTTTTGGTATTGTTTTTATCACTATTAGTCGTACTAATGCCCATTGTACTTTTTAATGTTGCTAGTAAGTTTTAGCAATTAATATAGTGATAGATATTCAGCCAATAAAAAGTGAGAAGTTTGATGGATTTGTCTCTAACTGAAGAACAAATAATGATTCAAGATATGGCCCGAAAATTTGCCGATAGTGAATTAGCACCTGTAGCTGCACAGCTTGATGAAACAAGAGATCAAAGTTTATTTTTAAAAAATTTAGCGCAACTCAATGCCCTCGGATTTATGGGCCTAAATATTAAAGCTGAATATGGTGGCGTTGAAGCAGGTAGTGTTGCTTTTAGCTTGGCGATTACCGAATTAGCGCGCGCTTGTGCATCAACAGCGGTGACAACTTCAGTGACTAATATGGTCGCCGAAGTTATTCAAGCGGTAGGTAATGATGAACAAAAAAGTAAATACTTGCCAAAAATTTGCAGTGGTGAGTATCGTGCGGGTGGCTTTTGTTTAAGTGAAGCGGCGGCAGGCTCAGATCCCGCTGGCATGAAAACGCAAGCCGTTAAAGACGGTGATGACTATCTTATTAGCGGTAGTAAAATTTATATTACTAGTGGCTCGTTTGCTGATGTATTTGTAGTTTGGGCCGTTACCGACCCTTCAGCAAAAAAAGGTAAGGGTATTTCGTGCTTTATTGTTGAAGCCGGTACTGCCGGTATGACCATAGGTAAATCGGAAGAAAAAATGGGTCAAAAAGCGTCACCAACCAATGAAGTGCATTTTGACCGTTGTCGTGTGCCAGCATCGGCCATGATGGGCGCTGAAAATAAAGGCTTTGGTGTTGCCGTGGGTGAGTTGGCTGGTGGTCGTATCGGTATCGGGTCATTAGCCTTAGGTATTGGCCTTGCTGCACTTGATTATGCTAAAGCTCATATTGTTGAGCGTAAACAGTTTGGTCAAGCACTGTCAAACTTTCAAGGCTTACAGTGGACGTTAGCAGAACGTTATACCGAGATGGAAGCTGCACGATTACTCTTGATGCAAGCCGCTTATACTAAAGATCAAGGTCAACCCTTTGGTATGGCAGCCTCAATGGCTAAGTTGTTTGCCGCTGAAAAGGCTAATAAAGCTTGTTATGACGCCTTACAGCTTATGGGTGGGGCAGGTTATATTAGAGAATATCCACTGGAGCGTATGGCGCGCGATGTGCGTGTAACATCAATCTATGAAGGCACCAGTGAAATTCAAAAAGTGATCATTGCTCGAGAGTTATTGCAAAAAATCTAAGTGCTTACATCGGTGATTTAAAACGGAGATTAGCTTTGCTGATGTCCGTTTTTTTATCTTTGTTTTTTATGTTTATTCTATAGGTGAATAGACCGACTACATCAGGATGTGCAAAGCAAAGCTGACGCTATTTAACAGTTGGTATTATAGCGGGTGCAGCAGTATAAATAATGCTCATATAAGAGCATTAAGGCTTAGCAGTTTAAGTCTTAGGGTTTTAAACGTTAGCGCTTTAAGATTTAATGTTTAACATTTTGACCCTGTAACGTATGCTCTGAGCTAAAAGTTGTGTTATCACGCTGTAATCCTCAACTGTCTGTTTTTGACTTGTTCTTTGTTGAGTCATTATAAATATTTAGCCTAGTTGCTTGTATCTTTGGTGCTTTGCCCCAATTTAAAAACATATATCTTTATTATTGGAACGGCATGATGACAAATTCTCTTGCGATCAACTTAGAAAACTTTCAACAAGTTATTATTGAAGAATCAAAAACTAAACTGGTATTGGTCAGCTTTTGGGCTCAGCAAATTCCAGAAAGTGTTGAATTACGCGACAAGTTGGCGATGGCATTAGCTAATTGTAGTGACACGCTCTTGTTTACCACAGTCGATTGCGAAAGCCAGGGACAAATTGCTCAGCAGTTTGGTATTCAAAGCCTACCAACGGTAATTTTAGTACAAGATGGTCAGCCACTTGACGGGCTAACTGGACCCCAAACAGATGCAACAATTAATGAGTTTTTAGATAAATATTTACCGAAACAGCAAGATGTTTTATTAGCAGAGGCGAAAACACTATTAGCAGAAAATAAAGTGTCGGAAGCATTTCCTATTATCACTCAAGCCTATCAGCTTGATAATGAACGTGCTGATATTAAGTTAGTGCTATCAGATGTTTATATTCAAACCGGTAAGATTACTGAAGCAGAGACACTACTCAAAAGTATTAAAATGATCGATCAAGACAGTGCTTATCAATCATTAATGGCAAAATTAGAATTAGCTACGCAAGCCGCAGACTCTCCTGAAATTCAAGCACTTGAGCAACAGTTAGCCAATGATGCTGATAATGTCCAATTACAACAAAAATTGGCGGCGCAATATAGCCAAGTTAATCGCCATGACGATGCACTGACGATACTGTTTTTGTTAGTGCAAAAAGATGGCGCCGACATCGCTAGTAAAGACTTACTGCTTGATGTGCTTAAATCGTTACCTGAGGGTGATGCATTGGCGAGTAAATATAGACGTAAGCTTTATACCTTGATGTATTAAGTCGTTAGCTTAATCTAGCGCGGATTTAAAACTAAGTTAGCCGAACTTATACTGGCTTTTACTCAACGCATAGCAAGTAAATTGTTATGCGTTTTTTATGAGCAAATTTTTATTATTGTTCAGACAAGGCGAGTTAAATTACTTGATGTTATATTGCTACAGCGATTAATACCAATCTCACTAATTATCTGATCATTTTTATGGGTTAAAATAACCAACTACTGCGTTATTTATTTAATAATTAGCACAACTAGTTATTAAATAAATGCCTTATATTTGGCCATTTTTCCTGCGTATAAAGTTGACCACCTAATTAATGAAATTGGTATAAGTTTAATTTTTTAATAAGTATGAAAACTCGCTTAAAAACGTTTGAATTTTCTTTGCTACCACCAGCTGACAATACTTATTTTCTGGGTTGTTGGTGACATAATCTTGATGATAGTCTTCCGCACTGTAAAAATTAGTGGCGGCTTTAACGACAGTGACTATCGTTTGCTCAGCGTATTGCTGTGCATGCAATTGAGCAATTTTTGTTTTCGCCACCACTTGCTGTGCAGGGGTGTGACATAAAATTGTTGAGCGATATTGACTACCAATATCATCACCTTGACGGTTCAGTGTTGTCGCGTCGTGAATAGCAAAAAAAACCGTTAAGAGCTGCTCAACAGCTAACTGCGATGGGTTAAACGTTATTTGTACTACCTCTGCGTGATTAGTGATGCCGCTACAAACTTGCTCATAGCTTGGGTTGATAATATCGCCATCTGCATAACCGCTGGTTACCGATAGCACACCTTTAATTCGGCTAAAAATATTCTCAACACACCAAAAACAGCCGGCGCCTAAGGTAATTGTTTCTATGCTCAATGCTCATTTCCTTGTTAAATTTCGCTTAGTGTGACTGAAAGTGGATTTTCAGTACGACATAAGGACGTTTAGACGTCTATACTATTTATTTTTCAAAAGATAACACTTAGACGTTTAGATGTCTATACCTTTTATTGTTTAAGTTATTGTCGGTATTAGCCGAGTCAGTAGTAGTGTTGATATGGTTTTTAGGCAGGTAGACAGCTATGGGGGGTTTAGTATGAGATCATTCAACATAAGTTAACTATATATGTCGTTAACTATCGTCATAAGCTGATGTTATGCGGTTAGTCTGGTTAATCGGCATGAAATATGAGTATGAATATTGTGTATGGTCTGTGGTGATTTTATTAAGCTTTGATGATGGAATGTTTACAGTAATCTGGTTACCAGTAAATAAGTGACCTAGAGCTAGAGGGTAGTTAGCTCTAGGTGTTATAACTATCAGTTATTATGCGATAAGTTATAGGCGATGTGTTGATGAAAGCGTAAGGTTAATTGCTCTTTTTCGGTTGGAATTTCGAGCTCTTTGGCAAATAGATGCATGGCTTGTTCTATTTGATTGACAAATTTCGCATAGTTTTGTTCTTCGCCATTATGGCAATTAGCAACAAAGATCAGTTGCACGTTATCAACCAATTCATGCGCTTGCCATCTACTGACAATACCACAGGGGCTTTGTTTTGGGTTGTAGCCTAACATTTGCAATTCTCCAACTTTCGAGACTAAATCATGCAAACTATGCCTAACAATGGGGACTAAACCATTGGCAATAAGTGCACCATTATTTAAATTAAAATGTTTTGCTACCAATGAAAAAGTGTCGGTTAAATAAGTATAAAGTGGGTTATAGGGATCGGTTGCTGCGGGATCTATATCAACCAACTCAGAAATCCTATGATCAAGGGTTAAGTCGACTATGGCGTAAGTGATTGATGACATACTTTCTGCTAATGTAACGTTTTGGCTCGCATACCTTTGTTTTATTGGTCTAAATTTATGAGCTTGGCTAGTTTTGTAACCTTTATTTTTAGCAAAAATGTCGTAAGTAAGATGTTGGTGGTCGCGCATGCGGATACTTGTTATGGGTAAGTCTATTTGCTGGGCAAAATGTTCTAATAGTACTTTAACCCCTTGATGGAATTTGGCCGCTTCGGCCCTGATATCAGGGCCAGATGCTAAAAATACTAAGGTAATTTTTTTTGCTTTGATATTGGCATCAAAAAATGCATTTTGCAGTACATGCTGATTTGGATCGTAATAAAAGATGATTTGTTGTTTTGTTTGCCATTGGTGCATTTCTTGGCTGTAACGGACACGGACCAACTTGTCGTTGGCAACCAATATACTGTTTTTAATGCCATAGTCGTTACTTAAGGTAAACAGTAAGTTTGCCAAAGTTTGATAACAAGCATAATAACTTATATTGCCGCTGTGATTAACCTGTGTCGGTAATTGCGAAAGCAGTTGCTCTGTTAAGGTGAATTCGGCCAAAATATACTGATTGTCACGGGCATTAGTCGGTATATAAGCTTTTACTGCAGCATTGCGTTTCCTAACCATTGACA
This sequence comes from Colwellia sp. MB02u-10, assembly GCF_014077185.1. Lineage (NCBI taxonomy): Bacteria > Pseudomonadati > Pseudomonadota > Gammaproteobacteria > Alteromonadales > Colwelliaceae > Colwellia > Colwellia sp. MB02u-10. The sequence goes on along the minus strand of NZ_JACGVK010000105.1, from coordinate 102,081 downwards.
TAATAATTCCCCAAAGAAAAATTTAGGTATCATCTTGATACCAGTTAAATTGTAAATATGAGTAAAACTATAAACACTCGCTGTGACATTTTTATGTCAACGCATGAGCAATAACTAATAACATCTAGAGGTTCAACTGAGCATGGGTAACTTATGTCGATAAATAATAATGCAGATTTAATTGCGGCGGTAAATCAGGTCATGCCATTTGGAAAATATAGTGGGAGAAAGTTGCTGCAACTGCCTGAGCCTTATTTAGTTTGGTTTCACCGTAAGGGATTTCCAGAAGGAAAGTTAGGTCAACAGTTGGCACTCATTTACGAAGTTAAACTTAATGGTTTAGAAGCTATGCTAAAACCTTTATTAAGGGACTAGCGTTACTCATAGCGTCATGTCATTAATGCAGTTGTAGCCTTATTTACATTAATTTGTTATCTAATTTATGGTTTTAAGCACTGTTAATTATATGTGATTTTTATAACGAATTGTTTTGCAATAAATAGTTAATTACGGTGTTTTACACTGGACTATTTTGTCGATAATCAAGGATAAAAGTTGCGTAATTCACTATAGTATTGACTTGTATTCACCGTATTGTTGTTCTTAAATTAACTGTTGATTGAAGTAATACTAAGAAGGCCTAGAGAAAGCCTAGAAAGCATAATACATAAACTTTCAGCGGTATTTTTTTGGTTATTGTATAAAGTATTAGACGGTTATAAAACAGTTAACGGTGAGGTGTTATAGATGAAAAGACAGAAACGCGATAAATTAGGTAGAGCACATTCAAATGGCTATCAAGCGGGCCTTTGTGGCAGAACCAAGAAACATTGCCCGTACCAGAATACCGACGTTAAGTCAGAGTGGCTTGGTGGTTGGCGTGAGGCCTTAACCGATAGAAGTATGGGGTTGTTTAAATAGTACATTTTATGCCACTAAACTGAGTTGTATAAGCACATTTGAGCCTGTAACTGATTTTTACCGTGCCGTATTGCTTTCATTTTTAGTGGCAAGTTATTGACTTATTATTTGCATCTAAGCTTGATATAAAACCCTGAGAGCGAAAGATGTGTTATCGGGTAACTTGTATTTATACTAGGGCGTAGTTGAATATCTTCAAAATTCTTCCATAAGTTTTATCATGAGTTGTGCTACTTTTTTTATTAGTTGTTCTAACCCTGCTTTGTAGCAATACAATTGCCGCTTTTTTGTTGTCAGTAATAACGTATAATCTTTTAAAATTTAGCTGTCCGATAAAGTAAAAAAACCTATGACCATACTTTCAATGATAGTGGCGCATGCCAATAACCGTGTAATCGGTAAAAACAATGACATGCCTTGGCACTTGCCGGCCGATTTGGCCTATTTTAAAAAAACTACTTTAGGTAAACCCATTATTATGGGGCGAAAAACTTATCAATCTATTGGTCGGCCTTTGCCGGGGCGGAAAAATATTGTTATTTCCCGTGACGATAACTTTCAAGCCGAGGGCGTTGAGGTGGTTAATTCTGTTGATGCCGCTTTGGCTTTAGTTGTTGATAGCGCAGAAGTTATGGTAATTGGTGGCGGCGCTATTTACCAACATTGTTTAGCGGCGGCGCAACGACTTTATATTACTCATATTAATGCGGATATTGATGGCGATACTTACTTCCCTGAATATGATTTAACTGTTTGGCAAAAAGTGGCTAGTGATATTCGCCCCAGTGATGAAAAAAATTCATATCAGTTAGATTTCTCGGTGTATGAAAAAGTTTAAAGCTAAGCTGAGAATAATAGCTAAGGGATTAACTATTATTCAGCGGTCAATAAATTATAGCCATTTGAGATAAATATTTTTAGACATAAAAAAGAGCGCCTAAGCGCTCTTTTTTGTTATTTAAGCTTTAAGGTTAAGTAAAGTTAAAGCTTAAATTCTCGTACTGATTGTTGTAATTCTTCAGCTAAGCGGGCAACTTCACTGCTGGCTTCTGCCGTTTGCTTTGAGCCAGCTGTTGTTTGTTCAGCAATAGTGACAATTGACTCTAAGTTTTCGCTTATTTCATGAGCAACAACACTTTGTTCCTCTGCGGCTGTTGCTATTTGCGAGCTGCGGTCAAAGGCTTCATGAACCGCGTGTGTAATAGTATCAAGTGCTTGTTCGGCTTGAATACTTTGCTCAACACAGTTCGTTGCTTGCTTTTTACCTGTATCCATCACTAACACGGCTTTTTCTGCACCGGTTTGTAGTACTTCAATCATATTTTGAATTTCTTGGGTAGAGACTTGAGTTCGGCTCGCCAAGGTTCTCACTTCATCAGCGACCACAGCAAAACCTCGACCTTGCTCACCGGCACGAGCAGCTTCTATCGCCGCGTTTAGTGCTAATAAGTTGGTTTGCTCTGCAATACCTCTGATCACATCAAGAATGCCACCAATTGATGCGCTATCTTGTTGTAATTTATTAATGACTTGCGAAGCAGACTCTACTTCATTAGCTAATAGCTCAATAGTTTGGCGGTTATGACCAGAGATAACTTTAACCCGCTCAGATTCGTCATCAGCATGTTTGATTTCAACTAAGGCATCATTCGCACTGGATAACACACTTTGTGCCGTACTGCTCATTTCAGTGGTAGCAGACGCCGCTTGTTCTACTTGCGTGCGTTGCTCTTCAATAGCTTTGGTACTTTGGGCGGTTACTGTGGATGTTTGCTCAGCTGCTGTTGCTAGCTGAGTTGAACGACTAACAATACTTTGAATTAAGTTACGTAAACTATCGATTAATAAGTTGCAGTTAGCGGAAAGCTGAGCGAACTCATCATTGCCACTTTCATCTAGTTTGTGAGATAAGTCACCAGAAGCAACAATATTGAGCATTTTATTTACGCGTCTTAATGGACGAATAATGCTTGTTAACGTTACCGACGCGATCACTATAGCCAGCACAATAGAAATTAAGGTAATAATAAGGGTATTAAGTGTGCCGTCAGATACTGATTTTTTCACTAAATCGCCGGTTGCAATGGCTGTTTTATTAGCTAAATTTACTTGTGTGGCCAATATAGTATTAGCACTACTAATACCATTTTCTGCCAGTTGTAAACTTGCCTTTGCCTTAGCAATTGCGTTTAGTTGATTATTTTTATGGGTAAATATTCTCCCACTACCAGTGAGGTAATCTTGCAATGCTGAAAAGCTATCGGTTAACTCATCAGCAATATTAGTCACACCTTGTTGTTTTAATTCATTGACTACATCATAGATTGATTTATCAATGTCATTAAATGTGTTTTCGATTTGACTGGCAACCAGTGATGCAGATTGTTGATCTTTAATGTCATGATAATTCAGTGATGAACTCACCATGCTATTGAGTAAAGTCTCTAAGCGCCTGGCTAAACTAACTGCACGTTGTAATTTTGTTGTTGCAAGTTTATGGTCGCCAAGATCTAATAAAATAGTCGCCATGTCGTCGGCTTTTTCTTCGATCATATATATTTTATCTAGCAAGGTGAGGTGTTGCTCTATGGCAAATTTTCTATTGCGAAGTACCGTGTCGATTTCTTTCTCTAAGCTATTGTAAACCGGATCTACTTGACGTAAATTTTCGATTAAACTAGCCTCGTTTTTAACAATATCTTTCAAACGTTTGAGCTGAGTTCTAAATTCACTTTTTTCAGTATCAAAAGCGTTAAAGTTATCTGCCAATGGCGCTAGTGCTGTTTGGTAATATGCACGCAGCGTTAGGTTACCAATATGGGTTAGATCGTTCGCTAACTTGTTACTTGTTTTTAACGTCGGTATCGCTAGTTCATTTTGCTGTTTTGTCGCATCGCCAATAGTATTTAAACTATTCCATGATATTACGCTGGTTAAAATGAGTAAAAGCGAAATAATGGTGAAGCCACCAATTATTTTTGTTGCTACGGTTAAGTTCATAGATCCCACCAATATATAAATTAAATCATACTTAGATCACATAATAGATAATAAGCGTTATTACCTATCTAGGTGATCATTCATTATTATTAGACTACAAAGGAATGTACATATATCTTTTGGTTAGTATAACAAGCTCAATTACATTTTAAACCAATGCCATGCATTATTTTGTTTTTATATGTGCTTGTTCAATAAATATTTTTTTATCGTGCCATCTCAGCATCGTCAGGTGTTGTCCCCAAACACAGCCAGTATCAAGTGCATATATATTATTGGCGGGGCAGTAACCCATCAAAGCAGCCCAATGGCCAAATATCCATTGGGTATTATCATTAACATGCCCAAAATCAAACCAAGGTGATAATGCTTTTGGGGCGCTGCTGGGACTTTCTTTACAGCTAAAATCTAAACTACCGTCAGCGAAGCAATAGCGCATACGGGTTAGCGAATTGATGGTAAATCTAAAACGAGCAAGTTCATCGTCAGCCTTTAGCCAACTGATAGGTTGCTCGCCATACATCTTGCTTAACCATGTATGGCTTGCTGAAGAGGTTAGATGCTGTTGTGCTATTTTGGCTTGTTTAAGTGCTTGTTGAGGTGTCCACTGCGGGGAAAGCCCAGCATGGCTCATATAAGTTTCTTCATCAGGCAGTTTTTGAATAAGTGGCTGCTGAATTAGCCAATGCATTAATTCTGCTACGTCTGGAGCTGATAATAATGGCGCTAGATGGTCCTGCTTTTTCACTTTTTTAATACCGTGATAAACGGCAAGTAAGTGCAAGTCATGATTACCTAAAACCACTTTAGCACTTTGCCCAAGCGATTTAACAAAGCGCAAGGTTTCAAGAGAATCAGGCCCGCGGGCGACTAAATCACCGGCAACATAAAGTTGGTCGCTAACATTGGAAAAGCCCACTTGAGTTAGTAAGGCCTTTAGTTCGCTGTAGCAGCCTTGAATGTCACCGACGAAATAAACAGCCATTAGTGCTCTCTAGTTTAATATATTGGGCTTTGCTAAGCGAAACAATGGGATTTCAACTTGCACTAACTTGGCTGACTTTCTTTGCATTTGGTAATGCCCTTGCATATTACCTAAGGGCGATTTTAATACACAGCCACTGGTATAGGTAAAATTTTGGCCGGCCTTAATAAAAGGTTGCTGACCAATAACACCTTCACCGGCGACAGTGCTAGATTCACCGTTAGCGTCAGTAATTAACCAATAGCGACTGAGTAGTTGCACAGTTTCATCACTGTTATTTGTTACTGTGACGGTGTAACTAAAGACAAATTGTTGTTCGGCTTCGATAGATTGTTGCGCGAGATAGTCACTAACGACACTGACATCAATATCAGCAACTCTTGCTACTTGGTTATCATTCATTGTTAAGCTCTATTGGGTTGTCAGTAACAAAATTAGCTAACATGACAAAATCGGCTAAGGCTAAATTTTCAGCACGCAGTCCAGGGTCAATACCTAACGCCGTTAACTGTTCAGCAGAAATCAGTTTTTTAAAGCTGTTACGAATAGTCTTACGACGTTGATTAAATGCCGCTAAACAAACTTTATTGAGCGAGTTAATATCCTTAACAGGATTTTTAATCACTTTATGCGGTATTAATCTGACAATGGCCGAGTCCACTTTAGGTGCGGGTTTAAAGGCTTCAGGGCCTATTTCCATCACAGGTATAACTTGGCATTGGTATTGTGTCATGATGGACAAACGACCGTAAGCTTTACAGTTTTCACCCGATGCCATGCGTTGTACCACTTCTTTTTGCAGCATAAAGTGCATATCTTTCACTTTGTCTTTAAAAGTCAGTAAGTGAAAAATCAGCGGGGTTGAAATGTTATAAGGCAAATTACCAAAAATACGTAATGGTTTTTCGGCACTGGCTAATTGGGCAAAATCAAATTTTAAAGCATCTTCTTCATAGATAGTTAACTTAGCTGCTAAAAATGGATGATGGCGTAATCTATGTGCCAAATCTCGGTCTAACTCAATAACGCTGAGTTGCCCCGCACGTTCGATAACCGGTTCTGTCAGTGCACCTAATCCAGGGCCAATTTCAACTAAATTTTCATTGGGCTCAGGGTTGATAACGTCAACAATATTGCTGATGATGGCGTCATTATGTAAAAAGTTTTGTCCAAAGCGTTTTTTGGCTTGATGACCCAAATGGGAATTTTTACTCATAGTATTTTTTGCTCGAATTAATCTTCTGCATGGTTGTTAGCTAAGGTTATCGCTGTGTTTATCGCTTCTTTGAAACTACCAACATCTGCTTCATCGGTGCCAGCCAAATCTAAGGCGGTACCGTGATCAACAGATGTTCTGATGAATGGCAGTCCTAAAGTAATATTTACCGAAGAGCCAAAACCTTTATATTTAAGTACCGGTAACCCCTGATCATGAAACATAGTCAATATGGCATCAGCATCATCCAAGTATTTAGCTTGGAAAATGGTATCAGCAGGTAATGGTCCAATAAGGTTCATGCCTTCTAAACGCAATTCGTCTAAAGCGGGGATCATCACATCGATTTCTTCACGGCCTAGATGGCCGTCTTCACCGGCATGCGGGTTGATGCCACAGACATAAATTTTAGGATCATGAATGCCAAATTTATCAATCAAATCTCGATGTAATATGCGCGTAACCTTTTGCAGCCTTTCGTGTGTGATGGCTTTGGATACATAGGCTAAAGGTATATGAGTAGTGACTAGCGCAACTCTTAATCCTTCTGTCGCTAACATCATCACCACATCAGAACAGTTTGCTTGATTAGCAAAATATTCGGTATGGCCGCTAAACGCGATGCCGGCTTTGTTGATTAAACCTTTATGAACAGGGCCAGTAACTACCGCATCAAATTCGCCAGAAATATTTTTCTCACTGGCAATACGCAAGGTTTCGACTACGTAGCGACCATTGTTAGCGTTAAGTACACCAGGCTCGCAAATATCTTCCAATGCTACCGGTAATACAATTAGTGTTCCGGCTTTATGCGCGGTTACTTCATCATCGGCGTTATAGGGCTTAATGATCAGTGGCAAGTTTAATAATTTCGCCCGTGCCATTAATAACTCAGGAGATACAACCGCAACCATTTGTATAGGCCAATCTTGCTGCGCGACTTTTATCATCAGATCTGGGCCAATACCTGCTGGCTCTCCTGGTGTTATTGCTATTCGTTTTAACACTATTTTTTACCTATTTCTAAAACTTCTATATACGCTTCATCACGCAATTCTTTGATCCAACGTGCGCCTTCCATGCCGAATTTACGGTTGTAAAGCAGTTGGTAGACGCGGTTCTCATTCATTTGCTCAGTGGCATCTAATGTTCTACGACCGGTTAATTTAGCAATGTGCCAACCAAACGATGAACGAAAAGGTTTATGCACTTCATCAATATCTAAACTTGCCAATGCTTCGGCAAAGGCGGGATCATATTTACTTGGATCTGACCAACCTAAGTCGCCACCACGAACAGAGGTAGGACCCTCAGAGTACTCTTTGGCAAGCTCAGCAAAGTCAGCTTCACCAGCAGTTAATTTTTCGACAAAACCTTGTAATAAAGCTTCTGCTTTGGCTTCACTGAGAATAATTGAAGGCTTAATTAAGATGTGGCTTGCTTTTATTTCTTCAACTTCCATGGTTTTACGACCACGAATATCGACTAATTTGACGATACTAAAACCTAAGCCAGTACGTATGGGGCCAAAAATACTGCCCTTTTCTTGACCATCAACTATTTCAGAAAATAAGGTCGGCATTTCATTAATGGTTTTCCAACCTAAATCACCACCATCAAGGGCACTTCCGCCGCCAGATGAGGTCATAGCAATATTAGTAAAGTCGCTGCCGTTATTTAATAATTCAAGCACTTTCTCAGCACGTACTTTAGCCGCGCTGATATCCACTTGCTTTGGATTATTAGGAAACTCAATTAATATATGACCTAAACGATACTCTATATCAGCATTAGTTTGTTCTCTCATGACCGATAATAGGTTAGCGACTTCTTGTGGTGAGATATAAATGCGCCGACGTAAACTAGCGCGTCGAACTTCGCCTGAAATTAACTCGTTACGAATACTCTCACGATATTTTTCATAATCTAGGCCATCTGCAACAAGTGATTGGCGCAATTCTTCAAGTGATTGCTTATTCTCCTGTGCCATATTTGATATGGTTTCATCAAGTTGGGCATCACTGATCTGAACGCCCATGCGCTCACCCAGTTGCGAGATTATCGCGTCATTAATTAACTTTTCCATTACTTGAACACGTAAAGCGCGATCTGATGGTAAGGTTTGGTTATTTTTGTTTGCTTGTATAGTAACAGAGGCGATCAGGTCTTTAACTTCAGACTCTAATACCACACCACTATTAACTACCGCTGCTACTCGGTCAAGTTCAACCTCAATGGCCATACATTTCCCAAGTGAGCTTAAAATAAACACCGAGCTAAGCAGTAATAATTTCAATGAATTTTTCATGTAACGTAGGTTTCTTTTAATTAGTTATTGAGGAAGTAAGGGCGTTTATAGCCGAATATACTTGAATTAAACATATCTCCAACACTGTTGGACGATTTATTGCTATTTATACCATTATATACAAACTGAATATTAAAACTGCTATCAAATGCATCTCGATTTTCGTTTATGTTACTCGTGTCGTCAATGGTCGAATTAATATTGCGATGGTAGGTAAAGCGAATACCCCAACAGCAGCTACTATATTCAAGGCCAGCATAACTTTCGATACTGCGTTTACCCTGTAAGTCTTGGCTAAATCGGCCAACAATTTGCCAGCGCTGTGCAATCTTAATATTAGTGGCTAAAGACATTTGCTCTAATGACTCTCCTGAGACATCACGCGCATATCGATGGTTCAATTGAATTGTTTGATTATCGGAAAATAAATAATCAAATGAGGTTTGACTTTTATTAGTCACGCCTAAATCGTTATTGTATTGAATGTCAGAACTAAATTGCCACTGGCGATTTATGTGGATAAAAATATCGGCAGCGAATGCTGATTTATCCACTAAAGCCTCTTGGTCGCTATCGTCAAATTTACTATCGTTTAAATAAACGATTCGTCCTAAACTAAGGCGCAGCACTTCAGTATTATCTGCAGTCAATAGTCGGCTTGTTACCCCCCAAGATATTTGATTGGCTTGTGCTATGCGATCAATGCCGCTGAAACGGCGGTCGCGAAATAAGCCGTTATAGTCGTCTTGCAAGGTTGTTGTATCGTAAATACCGATATTTTTTTGCTCTTTATCTGGAATATAAAGATATTGTAATTGTGGCTCTAATGTTTGGTTATAGCCTTGATTAAATAAGCTTAGGTTGCGGTCAAAGTTTACTCCACCATGGAGACGTACTTTTGGTAAAGTTCTGCTAATATTTTTTTCTAACAGACTACCACTACGAATGTTTTTCTGACTGTAATTGGTTTGAAGTACTTTAAATTCTGAATTTAAAAACCAGGCAGGGGTAACTATGGGATATAACAAGCCCGCTTCTACATGGTACCTTTGTGCGGTGGGCTTGGTTTTATCCGCGGTATCAAAACTTGAAAATTCAGAATAAAGATCAAAAATACCATCAAAATTAGCTAATGATTGCTGAAGGCTGAATTCTATTTGCGGTAAGGTCTTGTAACTCAGTTGATGGCTTCCCAAAAGCTCAAAATCTTGCATTTTTATTGTCGTTTGCCAGTTATCTGCAAAATAGGCAAGCTCGCCAATTTGATAAAGATAAGCGTCATTGGCGCTAAATTGATTACTGCCTAAATCAACCAGGTAATTATCATCACTAATAGCGGTGTAATCAATATGGGCCCTAAATCGCTCTGAAAATGTACCAATATGCTGAAGTCGTGCTAAATATCGCGCATTATCACTATTAGTCAGTTTTGTGTCTTTATTGAGATATTCAACATCAATTTGCCCTGATTGTAAGTCCTGTAAATACCTAAACTGAGTAATTAATTGTGTGCCTCTTCGTGACATATAACGCGGTGTGATGGTCGCATCCATGTTTTCTGCTATGTTGACATAATAGGGGGCCTCAACCTCTAAACCTGAACTATTTGAGGTACTGATTGTTGGGTATAAAAAGCCTGACACTCGGTCATTGCTGAGTGGCATAGTTAAATAGGGGATATATAAAATCGGGATATCGAAAAGGCTAAAGCGTGCATGATAAGCTTCAAGCGATTTTTTATCTGATGAAATGGTAATTTCACTGGCCCGCATTTGCCAATCAGGTACGGCGTCGTAACACGTAGTAAAGCTTGAGTCGAGAAAGCTTAAGGTTTTGCCATTGCCATTAATGTTGATTTTTTTTGCATTGCCATGGCCAGCAGAGCCATTGAGTTGATACGAAGCTGCGTTCAGTGAGGTCGTTTGTTGCAGCTGGTTGATATTGAGTGAGTCGGCAAATATATCAATGCCTTTATTTTGAAAGTGAATGTCGCCATTTGCATCGACTGTAGCTGTATCGCGGTTGACCGTTAATTGATCAGCAACAACTGATTTATCTTGATTTAATAAAGTAACACCACCGGAAAAGGCCGCATATTGACCTTTTTTGATGGTTGAAGTTGTAGAGATAATCGTAAAGTTTTCGTTGGCCTGCTTACCGGTTTCGTCAGCAATATTTGCGTAGAATGGAATGGGGCATTGGCTGGCTAGATTAGTATTTATTTCAGTACTTATTGCAGTATTTTGCGCCTTGCTACCAAATGTAAACGATATTAGGCAGACAAAGATAATTTTGTTTAGGGAAAAGCGCATTTATGGTCCGGGTAATTAACTTGAAAAATACAAAGCCTAGATTTAGAACGGCATTTTACCGCTAATAGCAATAATATAGCAATTTTCATTAGTCTGCTAATTAGTTATATTGGCATAATCATTGGCATAATTTTTTTTAGAGCGATATTTCATTGAATAACTTAAGAACTAGAGATTTATTACAGTGGCTAGAAAGTCACTTTCCAGCGGAAAATATTAGCCTAATACCTTTGACTGGAGATGCAGGTTTTCGACGTTACTTTCGCTTTCATAATCATAATCAAAGTCAGTGCTATATAGCGGTTGATGCACCAGTAAAATTATCAAATAACCAAGCATTTGTCGATGTACAGAAAATTTTGCAGGATCTTGGGGTAAATGTGCCTAATATTATCGCGGCAGATCTTGAAGCCGGTTTTCTTTGTCAGAGTGATTTTGGTAACACGGTATTGGCTGAAAGACTAACAAGTGAAAACATGCAGCATTATTATGCCAACGCGATTATTGAGCTGAGCAAGATGCTTAAATGCAAAGCAGCAGTCGTTGCAAAATTGCCTGATTACAATGCAGCATTTATCCTGACTGAATTGGCAATATTTAGCGAATGGTTGTTAGAAAAACACTTAGGGATTTATTTAACGGCTGATGAAAAAATAACATTAAGCGCTTGTTTTGATGTTCTGGTTTCTGCCATCATTGCACAGCCTAAGGTTTTTATGCATCGTGACTATCACAGTCGAAATATTATGCTGTCGGCTGATGATAAGCTGGGGGTGATTGATTTTCAAGATGCGGTAAAAGGCCCGGTTATTTATGATTTGGTGTCGTTACTTAAGGATTGTTACGTACGTTGGCCTAAGCAGTTAATAACGCCATTGATGGAAGATTATCGCCAACAAGTACAAGACTATTTTCCTGATGAAAACCTAAGCAAAGAAAAGTGGCAATATTGGTTCGATTTAACCGGACTACAACGCCATATAAAAGCCAGCGGTATTTTTGCCCGCTTGCATCACAGAGACAATAAATCAGGGTATTTAGCGGATATTCCACTTACTTTGACCTACATACAAGATGTTAGCGCACAATATGATAAACTCAGTTTTTTGCATGAATTAGTCACTAAACGAGTAATACCCGCAGTAAATAAACGCAGTGGATTTTAAATTAAATTTTGGATGATTTTTCATGAAAGCAATGATCTTAGCCGCAGGCCGGGGTGAACGTATGCGGCCCCTAACGGATGATTGCCCTAAGCCATTACTGCAAGTTAACGGCATCCCCTTGATTGAATATCACATCAAAAATTTAGTCGCGGCGGGTATTCAAAATATTGTCATCAATCACGCTTGGCTAGGTCAACAAATTGTTGATTACCTTGGCTGTGGTAAGCAATTTGCAGCTAATATTAGCTACAGTGAAGAGCCGGTGGCACTGGAAACTGCCGGTGGGATTATTAAAGCACTGCCGATGTTAACCGAGCATGAAGATGACGTGTTTATGGTGATTAATGCAGATATTTATTGTGACTATAATTTAAAAAAATTACCATTATTATCCGCTAATTGTAACGCACACTTGCTGTTAGTTGAAAATCCAGAGCACAATCGCCAGGGCGACTTTGTACTTGTTGAGGGGATGTTAGCTAATCCCAAAAGTACCCAGCAAGCCACTTACACTTTTAGCGGCATTGCGCTTTATAGAAAAAGATTTTTTGAGCAAGAAAGCACAAGCGGGCATAAAGCCTTAATTGCACAACAAGCAGTGCAACCTTTAGCGCCGATGTTAAGAGCTGCTGCTGATCAGCAAAAAATATCAGCGAGTGTGACAGATACAGCCTGGACTGATGTTGGCACACCTGAACGTTTAGCTAGACTAAACACTATTTAAAACAGTTTTACAGTTAATTAATTATCGAGTTTTACAATGCGAATTTGGGGTAAGGTTTTAGGTTTCTTGTTTGGTTTTATGCTGAGCAGGAGTATTATTGGTGCGCTAATAGGGGCATGGATTGGACATCGTTTTGATAAAGGCATAGGGCTGGATTTTAGTGCTTTAGGTGGCGGTAAAAGTGATACCGACCGTCAAGCGGCATTTTTTTATAGTAGCTTTTCAGTTATGGGATATATGGCCAAAGCAGATGGTCAGGTTTCGCCACATGAAATTGCTTTTGCCAACGCATACATGGATAAGTTGGGGTTAAAAGATGCCTTACGCCAACAAGCCCAAGAAGCATTTAGAGACGGTAAAACTACCGGTTTTCCACTGAGCGAGCAATTAAAGAAATTAAAGTCTGCAGTAGGTAATCGCCGAGATTTACTATTGTTGTTTTTAGAAATTCAAATTCAAGTAGCCTTTGCCGACGGCAGTTTAGAGCAAGATGAACGTGATGCACTACACCAAATTGCTAATGGTTTAGGCTACTCAGCGCAAGAGTTAGATAAATTATTAGAAATGATTATTGCGGGTGCAAACTTTCATCAACAAGGCCAAGGTGGCTCAAGTCACAGTTTTGCCCAGTCAGGAAAACAACTGGAAAATGCCTATAAGGTGCTAGGTGTGACGGATAAAAATTCGGCCAGTGAGATTAAAAAGGCTTACCGTAAACTGATGTCTCAGCATCACCCTGATAAATTAGTCGCGAAAGGCTTACCCCCTGAAATGATGGAGACGGCTAAACAAAAAGCGCAAGACATTCAAGCCGCCTATGAGTTAGTCACTGCACAAAATAAGTGATGAGAGCCAGAAAAATTAGCATTGTACCGAGCTGAACCGTGTGGTTACTTAAGCACTTGCGATAGAAGTACCGTTAATTGTGTTAAACGGTACGCGCTCTGCTTGCAAGATAAGTTCTAAGTCGCGTACACTATCTCCGAATTTGATTCATTCACTCATTGGGTAGCACAAATGTACTTTTCAGTAACTAACAGGCGACTTATCGCAATATGGCTCAGTGCTATATTGTTATTTTTGTCTGTGGCTGCTGCTGCACATAGTGTTGAACATATTGATGATGGTGCTACAACTCATTGTACTTTGTGCTTCCACCAGCATCAATTTGATCAAGTACTGCCGCAGCATGACGTCAAACTTGGGTTTATTTCTCAACCAATTGAACAAACTACTAGTATTCGACCAATATTAACACTCACTCATAGTGTTACTTACCTTAGTCGTGCCCCTCCTCTCACACTCTAAAACATCTTATACCTAGTTGATAACATTAATAATCAAACCGGTATTTTTTAACAATTTAAAGTTTTACCAAGCGCTTGTTTTCAATTAACACGCGATTTGTGTATTCGTATTTAATTTATTTTAGAGATTTTAACAATGAAAAATTTTCAATTTTTACCTACCTGCTTTTCGGCAAAGTTGCCGATAAAATTAAGCGCAGCAATGGTTATATCTAGCTTTTTCCCTCTGCTTTCACAAGCGCAAACACCAACCCTTTCTAACCTAACCGTCAGTGCGGTTTTAGATGGTTATTATCAAAGTGAAGATCGCCTGATGACCGAACGAGCAAAAGGTTTTGGCATTGGTGAAACTGAGCTGGCATTTAGTGCCAGTATTGATGATATGTTTTTTGGCAAACTCACCACAGTTTTCGAATCAAATGATGGTGAAAGTGAAGTGAATGTTGAGGAAGCCTTTGTTCAAACTATGGCCTTACCCAACGGCTTTACAGTACGTGCAGGTCGTTTTCTATCAGATATTGGCTATTTAAATAACCAACACCTTCATAGTGACTCTTTTACCAGTAGACCTAGTGCTTATCGAGCATTTTTAGGTGGACATTACTTCGACGATGGCTTGAGATTTAGTTACATTGCACCCACAGATTTATATTGGACTATGGGCGTAGAAGCCTTTTCAGGTGATAGTCTTCGAGCAGCTGATGAGCATGGTGAACGAGCGTTTGACAGCACAGGTGTTTATACCGCATTTACTAAAATGGGTGGTGATATCTCCATTGAAAGCTCATGGCAGTTAGGGGTGAGTTATTTACGTAATGAAAATGGCCAATTAACAGCAGAAGAACATGAAGAAGCGGCTCATGAAGAAGCGGCTCATGAAGAAGCAGGAGATGATCATAGCCATGGCGCAAGTTATACCGGGAAGAATACTTTTATAACTGACTTTGTTTATAAGTGGGCACCTGATGGTAATTATAAATATCAACATTTAACCCTCAGTGCTGAATACTTTAGAGTCAGTGATTTTATGGTTCCAGAGCTGCATGAAGAATTTTCTGGAGCAGCAGATCATGACGAGGACGCTAATAGTAAAGATTATCATCAAGCTTGGTACGTCAGTGGTGTGTATCAATTCTCACCGAATTGGTCGGCAGGATTACGTTATGGCAAGTTAGATAGTCAATTGCAACATGAAGGACATTTTGATCAACAAACACTGAAGGAAACTGAGCTCAGCGTTGCTTGGCACAATAGTCACTTTTCTACCGTGAGATTAGAGTTTAGCCATCAGAGTAATCTTGGTTTTGAAAATGTGAATAATGACAACGTTATGACCTTACAATATGTTATGACAATGGGAGCACACAATGCGCATCAATTTTAAATTACTATTAGGCAGTGCTTTACTGACCTTAAGTCACGGTGCTTTGGCGCAAATGAATATTTTTGCTTGTGAGCCTGAATATGCCGCTTTAGCGAAGGAACTTGCGCCAGATGCTCGCATATACTCAGCTACAACCGCGATGCAAGACCCACATCAAGTACAAGCTCGGCCAAGTTTGATTGCTAAAATGCGCCAAGCAGATCTGGTGATCTGCGCCGGTGCTGAATTAGAAGTTGGTTGGTTACCTATGTTGCAAATGAAAGCGGCTAATGTGCAAGTGCGTAGCACAGACAAAGGTTTGTTTTTTGCGACAGAGCATGTAAAAACCTTAGATCAAATGAGCAACGTCGACCGTAGTATGGGTGACGTACATAGACTAGGTAATCCGCATGTACATTTTTCGCCGCCGCGTATGCTAACTATTGCTCAAGCGTTAACCGATAAGTTAATTCAACTTGATGAAAAGCAAAGTGCTGGGTATCAACAGCAGCTAAGTCGTTTTACTGCACGTTGGCAATTAGCCATGACCCAGTGGCAAATAAAAGCGCGCGGTTTGCAAGGCATGAAAGTGATTGCTTATCACTCAAGTTTTCGTTATTTGTTTGACTTTGCCAATATTGAACAAGTAGCAGACTTAGAGCCTAAACCCGGTTTGCCGCCAACGAGTAGCCACCTTGCAAGCTTATTAAAACGGGCTGACAAAGGTGATATAGCGGCAGTTATTATAGCGTCTTATCAAGACCAACGTGGCGCGAATTGGTTAGCAGAAAAATCTAATTTACCCGTTATTGTATTGCCACTATCGGTTGGTGGTAATGAGCAAAGTAATGATTTATTTAGCTTATATGACAGTACTCTAGATTTATTGACGCAAGCATATCGCGCACAAAAATAGCATTAGCTGTTAGAGGTACCTTTGATGGATTATGAATTACTGACCATATTATTGCCGGCTTTTGCTGCGGGCATCTTAGTGCTTTCAACCCATGTTGTGCTAGGTAAGCAAGTATTAAAGCGTGGCATTATTTTTATTGATTTAGCTATCGCACAAGTTGCTGCTTTAGGCGCTATTGTTGTGCGTATGGATCATGATATTGCTGAACTTGCCTATGCACATGTTTGGATGCCAGCGCTATTTGCTTTAGCGGGAGCGGGCATTATTGCTTGGTTAGCCAAGCATATGGCAGAAGAATTGGAAGCCATGATAGGGTGTTTTTACGTCTTATCAGCCGTGACCGCTATGTTGGTGTTAGCTAATGACCCCCATGGCGCTGAACTGCTTAAACAGCTAATGTCAGGACAAATTCTATGGGTAAGTTGGCAACAATTGTTGTTACCTACTGTGGTCTATAGTGCGATTCTGGCGCTAATATTTTATAAGCCTAAGATATTAGATGGCGCAGCTTTCTATCTTATATTTGCGCTGGTGATAACATTATCGGTTGAGCTTGTTGGCGTTTATCTTGTTTTTAGTACCTTAATATTACCCGCACTGGCGATTAATAAGTTACAGACAAAACGAGTATTACTCTGGGCTTATGGCGTGGGTTTAGTGGGTTACTTATTCGGTTTGTGTTTATCAGCCAGTTTTGATCTACCCAGTGGTGCGGCGATTGTGGCGACATTAGCCTTAAGTGCGGTAGTTTTTAGGTTAGTCAGTAAAGTCGTATTAAAAAATCAGTGATGTTTTAATACCTAAAAATAATAAAGCCAGCATGTTGAACATGCTGGCTTTATAAAACAAAGCTATCACTAATTGCGCTTAATGCTTAGAAACTGTAGACCAGAGTCATGGCAGTTTCGGTATTCATATTTTCTTTGTCATCTTCCACATCAGTGTTGTAATCTAAGGTAAAGCTAAACTTAAGCTGCAAAGTTTCAAGTAACTTGGTTGTAATTGATGTTCTCGCTTTATAAATGCTATTTTCGTCTGCTTTTGGTGCGTACTTAGCGACAACTAATTGCTTAAATAAAACGTGTTCATTTATTTGACGCTTGTATAAAGCTTGGGCTTGAATAATAAAAGCAGATTTAGATTGTTCTGCTTGAAGGTCAGTTTGGCGAATAACGTCGCGCTTGTAACCTGGGCCAATATCGGCATCTAGTGTTGCTTTTTCAGATTCGAACCAACGACGACCCCAACCGGTTGAAACTGAACTTTGGTTTTTGAAATTACTAAAACGATTATCTTCATAAGAAACATTACCATAGATATAGTTTGGGCTCGCTTTATCAAGATTGTAATTTGTTTGGCCAACAGCAGTCCATTTTTGATCGCTGGTGGTAAAATGTTCTTCACCGTTCTCATCTTCTAGCTCACTTTTCTTGACCAGTAAGCCCAATGTTACCGTGGATTTCCAATCATCAACTTCGTAAGTAAAATCAAAACCGGATTTAATATCAGCACTATTAGTATCACCTGTTTTAAAAAGCATACCTAACTCTGCCGAAGCCGTATAAGGTGACTCTACTGTTGGTGAGCTTGCTTCTTCTGCTAGCGTTGTTAGTGATACACAACATAATGCGGCTGATAATAACTTATGACTCATTTTTTTCCTCTTTATTCATATGAATAGATAATTGTGGGAATGGGATTTCGATACCTGCGTCATCCAATTCAGTTTTAATTTTTTCTAGTAAATCGTAGTAAGTTGGCCAGTAATCTTCAGAGTTAACCCAAGGTCTTACCACGAAATTAACGCTGTTGTCAGCAAGTGCTGATACACCTACGGTTACTGTTTGGTCTTTTAATACTCTTTCATCGGCACTGGCTATAGCGAGTAACAGTGCTTTAGTTTTTGCCAGATCGGCTTCATAGCTTACCCCGATGATTAAATCGATTCTTCTGGTTGCTTTGGTTGAGTAATTGGTAATAGTACCACCAGTGATCGCACCATTTGGGATAATAACGGTTTTATTATCACCTGTTCTTAATTGAGTGGAGAATATTAAAATTTGTTCAACCATACCCGCAACACCAGCGACCTCGATAAAATCCCCTGATTTAAAGGGTTTAAAAACAATCAGTAATACGCCCGAAGCAAAGTTTGATAATGAACCTTGTAACGCTAGGCCTATGGCTAAACCGGCGGCACCAACGATAGCGACTAATGACGTGGTGTTAAAGCCTAAGTGTGATATAGCGGCAACAATAACAATGAAAAACAACATACCGTAAAGCAAGCTACTGATGAAGGAAATAATCGCTTCATCCATGCCCTTATGGCGCATAACTTTGATTACGCCTTGGCGAACCATTTTGGCAATAAACTTACCGACGATAATGATGGCTACTGCAACGATTAATTTAATCGCAAAATCGATCAACAATGTTTGGTTATCGACAAACCAGTTTTGAATAGTGTCCATTATGTATCCTAAGTATTCTGATAAAAGTCTAATTATAATAAACATCAATTGAAATATCATTATATTGTTAATAAATTAAGCGACTTATTAACAATATACTTATATTTCAATTGATTAGATTTTTTATGCGCGTTTGTCTTTAAAAATGATCGTTAAAAAGTAGACGAAAAAAATCCGATGAATAATATCCATCGGATTATTTGCTAGCTTATTAAACTAAATACGACTAATTGATTGTCGTTATTTTTAACTTTAATTACTTAATTAAAGCATCCAATTTGCCAGTAGAATATTGCATAAACATGTTATCAAGTGAGATAGGCTTAATTGCTGATGCATGGCCAACGCTGCCAAAGGCTTCATAACGTGCTTTACAAATATCGTACATAGCTTGTGTTGATGCTTTTAAGAATTTACGTGGGTCAAATTCACTTGGATTTTCGGCTAAGAAACGACGAACAGCTCCCGTAGACGCTAAACGTAAATCGGTATCTATGTTGATTTTGCGCACACCATTTTTAATACCTTCTTGAATTTGCTCAACCGGTACACCATAAGTTTCTGGTATCTTACCACCAAATTCATTAATAATAGCTAACCAGTCTTGTGGCACTGAAGAAGAACCGTGCATCACTAAATGTGTATTAGGAATACGGCTATGAATGGCTTTAATACGATCAATCGCTAATATATCGCCCGTTGGTGGACGGGTAAACTTATAAGCACCGTGAGAAGTACCACAGGCAATAGCTAAGGCGTCAACTTGTGTTTTTTGCACAAAGTCGGCGGCTTCTTCAGGATCAGTTAGCATTTGCTCCATGGTCAATTTACCGACCGCGCCAATGCCATCTTCTTCACCAGCTTCACCCGTTTCAAGCGAACCTAAACAACCTAATTCACCTTCAACTGAAACGCCACAGGCGTGCGCCATTTCAACAGTACGGCGAGTAACATCAACATTGTATTCATAGCTTGAAGGCGTTTTACCGTCAGTCATTAATGAACCGTCCATCATCACAGATGAAAAACCTAACTGAATTGAGCGTTGGCAAACACCCGGTGAGGTGCCGTGATCTTGGTGCATTACCACAGGTATATGAGGGAATTCTTCAATAGCAGCTAAAATTAAGTGCCGTAAAAATGGTGCGCCGGCATACGCTCTAGCGCCTGCTGAACCCTGCAAAATTACCGGACTGTTGGTGTCGTTAGCGGCAAGCATGATAGCTCTAACTTGTTCTAAATTGTTAACGTTAAAGGCTGGGATACCGTAACCGTTTTCGGCCGCATGATCTAACATTTGGCGCATAGAAACTAAAGCCATGAACTAACTCCTGTGATTGTAAATAGTGACAAAATTGACTGTTAACAAGTTTCACTGTGAAACTTATTGCTTTCGTAACGTAAGTATATCAGATGAATTTAGTAATTTGCACGAGAAAAAAAGGATCAATATTGCTTAAAATATAAATTTTTTTTAATTTACCGCTTCTGTATATTAATTACGTAAGTAATGGTGTTTTAAGCAGGTTTTAGCATGATAAGTTGTAGTATTGGTGTAAATTTACTACGAAATAGACGGTGTATTGAATAATATTTTTATGCTTAATTTTAGTCACTGAAAATAAATAACCTAACGAAAGTCTTATTGAAAAAAAAGTGAAAAAAAAGCTGACAGCACAATTAAGTGCTGTCAGCTTTTTAAGATAAAATATTTATTTTTCGAGCGAATTTATGCTTTAGCGCGCGCTTCTAAAATTTCTACTGCAGGCAATTTTTTGCCTTCTAAAAATTCAAGAAAAGCACCACCACCGGTTGAAATATAAGATATTTTATCGGCAATACCATATTTATCAACAGCGGCTAAGGTGTCACCACCTCCGGCAATAGAAAATGCTTTGCTATTGGCTATAGCGTGGGCGATAACTTCAGTGCCTTGACCAAATTGGTCGAATTCAAAGACACCAACGGGGCCATTC
This sequence comes from Colwellia sp. MB02u-10, assembly GCF_014077185.1. NCBI lineage: Bacteria > Pseudomonadati > Pseudomonadota > Gammaproteobacteria > Alteromonadales > Colwelliaceae > Colwellia > Colwellia sp. MB02u-10. The sequence continues at coordinate 81,413 of NZ_JACGVK010000105.1, read as the reverse complement.
CATACTACGGTACCGGCATTAGCGATAATATCTGCCAAGGCTTTTGCGCTCTCTGGGCCAATATCAAAAATCATATCGCCATCGGCTACGTCGCTAACATTTTTAAGTGTTGCTACAGCGGTTTCAGAAAATTCTTGACCAACCACCACATCGGTGGGGACTGGAATTGAACCGTTATTGTCGCTAGCTTGTTTAGTTAAGCGTTTTGCTTCATCGACTAAATCAGCTTCGAATAATGATTTACCCACATTGTGACCTTGTGAGGCAATAAAAGTATTGGCAATACCGCCACCAACAACCAGTTGATCAACAATACCTGCCAATGAGTCTAGCACGGTAAGTTTAGTTGACACTTTTGAGCCACCAACAATCGCCACCAATGGACGGGCAGGGTTATCAAGTGCTTGTGATAACGCGGTTAATTCACCCGCTAACAGTGGGCCGGCACAGGCAGTTGCTGCATATTTTGCGACGCCATGTGTACTGGCTTGTGCGCGATGAGCCGTGCCAAATGCGTCCATAACGAAAATGTCACAAAGCGCGGCTAATTTTTTCGATAAAGCATCATCATTACTTTGCTCACCAACATTAAAGCGAATGTTTTCAAATATCACCAATTCGCCAATATTAACCTCTACGCCATCAAGGTAATCTGTGACTAAACGAACCGGTACGTTAAGTGCGGCACTGAGATAATCTGCTACAGGCTGTAAAGAAAACTCGGCATTATATTCGCCTTCCGTTGGACGACCTAAGTGCGACATAACCATCACTTTAGCACCCGCATCTAAGGCTAATCTCAGCGTAGGTAAGGCCGCTCTTAAGCGCGCATCAGAGGTGATTTTACCCTCTTTAACGGGTACATTTAAGTCTTCACGAATGAGCACACGTTGGTTGTTTAATGCTAAGTCGGTCATTTTGATTACTGACATGTTTATTCCCTGTTGGTAGAAGTTTAACGGTTAAGTAAAGTTTAAGTGATTGTATTTGTTAACGACATCTATGCTCAATTAACCCACTTTTGCCATAGCAGAAGCGGTGTCTAGTAAACGATTAGCAAAACCCCATTCGTTATCACACCAAATAAGTAATTTAACTAAGCGCTTGTGACTAACCCGCGTTTGATTGCCATCAACAATACTTGAGTGTGGGTCATGATTAAAGTCGATGGAAACTAACGGTTCAGTGGTATAACCTAAAATGCCCGCCAACCCATTGTGTTGAGCGTCAACAATGGCTTGATTAATTTGTGCAATAGTAGCGTCACTTGATAAGTTTAAGCTTAAATCCATAGCGGTTACATTAATAGTGGGTACTCGCACGGCTATCGCTTCAAAGCGGCCAGCAAACTTGGGCAATATTCGTTCAATACCGGCGGCCAATTTAGTATCAACCGGTATTATCGATTGGCTAGCGGCACGAGCACGGCGTAAGTCAGGATGATAAGCGTCAATCACTTGTTGATCATGCATCGAAGAATGAATGGTCGTGATGGCACCACTTTCAACGCCAAAGGCTTGATCTAAAACCTGAATAACAGGGACCACACAATTGGTGGTACAAGAGCCGTTTGACACCACTTTTTCAGCCGCAGTGAGTTGTTGATGGTTAATACCATAAATAATGGTCGCGTCTAAATCTTGTGAGCCAGGATGTGAAAACAAGACCTTTTTTGCGCCTTGCTGAATATGCAACTGGCCATCTGCTTGGCTGCCAAACTTACCGGTACAATCAATGACAATATCGACATTGTGCTCTTGCCAAGGAAGATTGCTTAACTCGGATTCATGGCTTAACGATATTTCGTCACCAGCAATAAATAATTTTCCAGCACTTTGTTGCACCGCAAATGAAAAACGACCATGAGTTGAGTCGTATTTTAATAGGTGAGCTATGCCTTCAGGCTCGGCAAGTTCATTAATAGCGACTAAGTTAAATTCGTTGGTGCTGGAATTTTCATATAGTGCACGAACAACATTTCTGCCGATTCGGCCAAAGCCATTTATAGCGATATTAATTGACATGTTTTTGACTCTTATTATCACGAATTTGGTAAAGAAGATAGCCAGTTAAGCATGTGTTAACTGGCTATAAATGCCATTTTTGTGGCAAAGGTGATTAGTGTAGGCTGTTGACTGTGTTAACTACGTTTTCAACGGTAAAACCAAAATATTCAAGTAAGACATTACCCGGTGCTGACTCACCAAAAGTGGTCATGCCAACAACTTTGCCACTCAAGCCGACGTATTTATACCAAAAGTCAGTATGTGCGGCTTCAATCGCCACACGTTTGGTTACTGCTGGTGGCAATACCGATGCTTTGTAGTCATTATCTTGGGCATCAAAAATATTGGTTGATGGCATAGAAACAACGCGGACATTATCACCCAAGCTTTCAGCTGCTTTTAACGCTAATGACACTTCAGAGCCGGTAGCAATTAAAATAACTTCTGGTGTGCCAACACTATCTTTTAAGATGTAGCCACCTTTAGCAATATCAGCTACTTGCGCACTGGTACGTGTTAATGCAGGTAAACCTTGGCGAGAAAAAATTAATGATGTTGGTGCATTCTGGCGAACAACCGCGTTTTTCCATGCCACAGCGGACTCGGTGGCATCGGCTGGACGCCAAGTCACCATGTTAGGCGTGGTACGTAGGTTAGTTAACTGCTCAATAGGCTGATGCGTTGGACCATCTTCACCTTGACCAATTGAATCATGGGTGTAGACAAAAATGTTTTGAATGCCCATAAGTGCAGACATACGTACCGCGTTACGAGCGTACTCCATAAACATCATGAAAGTGGCACCGTAGTTGATAAAACCACCATGCAATGAAACACCATTCATGATACCGCTCATACCAAATTCACGCACACCGTAGTAAATGTAGTTACCGGCCGCATCATCTTGAATGCCTTTTGAACCAGACCAAAGCGTTAAGTTTGAACCGGCTAAATCGGCTGAACCGCCCAATAACTCAGGTAACATAGCACCAAAGACTTCAATGGTGTTTTGTGATGCTTTACGTGAAGCGACATTTTCAGCTTTTTCCTGACAGGCTAAAATGTAGGCATTGGCTTTTTCTTCAAACTCGGCAGGTAAATCACCTTTAATCACACGACGTTCATATTCCGCAGCTAAGGCTGGGTGAGCAGCTTGGTAAGCGGAAAATTTATCATTCCAGTTGGCTTGTGCTGTGGCGCCATTTTCTTTTTGATCCCACTCGGCATAAATATCAGCCGGTATTTCAAATGGCGCATGAGGCCAGTTAAGAAATTCACGCGTTGCCGTAATTTCGTCGTCACCTAATGGTGCGCCGTGACAATCGTGCGTACCTGATTTATTGGGTGAACCAAAGCCAATCACGGTTTTACAACAAATCATAGTAGGTTTATCGGTGACGGCTTTTGCTGCGGCAATGGCAGCCGTGATAGCTGCGCTATCATGACCATCAACATCGCTGATCACATGCCAACCGTAAGCTTCAAATCGTGCTGGGGTATTGTCAGTGAACCAACCTTCAACATGACCATCAATTGAAATACCGTTATCATCCCAAAAGGCCACTAATTTGCCTAAACCTAAGGTACCGGCTAATGAACAAACTTCATGCGAAATACCTTCCATCAAACAACCATCACCTAAAAATACATAAGTGTTGTGATCGACAATGTTATGACCGTCACGGTTAAACTGTGCCGCCAAAGTTTTTTCAGCTACTGCCATACCTACAGCATTAGACAGACCTGCGCCCAACGGACCCGTGGTAGTTTCTACACCTGGCGTGTAGCCGTATTCAGGATGACCCGGTGTTTTAGAGTGTAATTGGCGGAAGTTTTTTAATTCGCTCATTGGCAAGTCATAACCGGTAAGGTGCAATAGTGAATAAATCAACATAGAACCGTGGCCGTTAGACAAAATAAAACGGTCACGATCAACCCACTGTGGATCACTTGGGTTATGTTTTAGAAAGTCACGCCATAAAACTTCAGCGATATCTGCCATGCCCATTGGGGCTCCAGGGTGTCCTGATTTAGCTTTTTGCACGGCATCCATGCTTAAAACTCGAATTGCATTGGCTAGTTGTTGACGCGACGGCATATTTGCTCCAGTTATTATAAGATTTGATGGGATATAAATTGCGCTTATTTTCGCCTAGACTACCCCTTAACTGCAAATGTTATTAGCATTTTTCTATGATTATTTTTAACTTAGCTATATTTAAAGATATTAAGGCTTAATTAGCCGCTTTAACTGTCGTGAATATATCTGGTGATTAAATCGACAATAAAAGCTGAATTGGCCAAGTAAGCTCTTGAAATTAAAATTAGGATCCTATAGTGTTGATGTCGTGTATGTAAAAAAAATAACAACTTAATAAAAACATACAAGCTGACATAGGATTAAGTAATGAACAGCTCGTCACGTGGAATTAAGCTGACTACGGTAATATTAGCAGTATTAGTATTAGCCATATCAGCATTGTTGAGCACTGGCTCAGCAGCAGACGACAAGGATGTTGTAAGAGAAAAAGCAGATAGTGAACTAGTAAATTAGCTCATTTAATAATAAAAACCTCGCAATCGCGGGGTTTTTTATGCGCGCTTAATAAGGTGTATCGCTGTGATAGGACATAATTTTATAGGGTGTATGACGTAGTTTATATCTTATTTTACAATCTATTACACTGAAGGTAAGTCAAGAAGTCGGGGTGAAAAATTAACACGACATACACAATTTACATTATATTGTGTGGACAGCAGCCCCTAGTAACCTATCGCTTTAAAACAAGATCAATATATTAATATTTTTGCTATTTACCCGCATATTAGTCAAGCATCAGGCTAGATAAAACAACTCACTATAAAACCTCAGTACCGCTAGTTATCAAGTACTTCCCTGCAAATTTTGTATAAATAATTACTGGCGTCCCCACCAGGACTCGAACCTGGAGCAGCAGCTTAGGAGGCCGCAGTTTTATCCAGTTAAACTATGAGGACATAATGCAAATAATTATCGTGCTAGCCTATGCTACAGCTATTTTATAAATTAGTATTCAAAAAAATACACTTTACACCTGATAACTATTTAATTAATGGTCATAATTTGTAGCGTTTATCAAATTTGCTAATACCTTACCGCCAAGTCGTTAATTTGGATGTTGTCTAATATGTGCTGCTCAGTGGTGGTTGCCCGGGCACTGTCTTGACTGACAGAAGTTACTATAACTTTATAAGGACTGATGTTAAAAGCTGAATAAGAGCGCTTATCATCACTGATAAAATTATTGAAATGTAGCAAAGAGAATTCATCACCTATTTTAACCCCGTGTCTTTTTCCTAAGTTAAAAGTCAGTGAGTTACCCTGTACTTGCACAATTCTAGCCTGGGTAGGCTGACACATCATGTTCTCATCAATATCACTGACTATGCTGTCTAAGGTTAGACTAATGCTTTGGCCATAGTCACTTTGCCAAAAGTTATGGCTAGTAACGTCAACTTGTTTGCGCTTACCGAATTGCCACGGGGCAGAGCTTTGATAGTGTTTAGCCAAAACTCTTTCACCTGTAGTACCGTCGTGAATATAAAGGGCAAGATTAAATTGGCGTTGATAGACGTTTGTTTGCCAAAACTGCCAGTTATTATTTTCGTCATTTGCTAGAGAAAGATCTTGTATCTCTGAAAACAAAACATACTGGCTATCTGTCATGTTGGCTAATGACATGGTTAATTCTTTTAAATTTTGGCTTTGCAGGCTTTGGTTATAACGTGAAAATTCTGTTTTAGTTTGCAAGGCCAGTTTAGTCTCCAAATAGATACCTTGCTGCTGTATTTTATTAGCGAGCTGTTGGATTAAGGTGCTATCAATAGCGTAGATGTTACCAACATTAGCTTGTTCACGGTGTAGTATATTACTGCGAGTTAACAGCATAGATTTTTTATAATCAGCCGCGAAGCACTTTTTTTCTTGTGGAAAAATATCAGCCCTTATGATGACAGTGACTAAGTCGTCGCTATAGTGTTCACTGACTAGCTCTAATGAATTAACACTGCCACTAGCGCGGATGCTAATTTCGTCTTGGGTGAGTAAACCATTAACCACTTGCTGAACACTTGACACTGAAGCACCGGCAACCAGTAAGGCTTTTTTCAACGCATTGTGCATAGCCTGTGTTTTTGCTGTTTTATTATCAGCATTTATTATGCTCGCCACACCTTGCGATTCATACCATTGTCCGACACTAGCGCTGCTATATATAGCACAGCAAAGGTAAAATAAACTTAAACGCATAAAGGTCTCTTTTAATAGGGAATCAATCTCTTTTTTAAATATGCAGGTTTTGTGCCTATTTCAAATAAAAGTTCAACTCAAGATAAGTAAAGTGGCCCAACAAACTACTTTTATCGGTATTAGCTTGCTGATAGCGATAAAAGTAGTAGGGTTTTATCAGGCATTAAAAACCCTATCTGGTTTGGTAAAGTCTGGTGATTGGATAAAAAGGTGTTTTGAAAGTGATACAGAATCAGTGCTGAAAAAAAGTGTAAATAGGCAGAACAATTAGACTAAAACTATAGCCAATAATCTAGGGGTATAGTTTTAGTCTACCCTGTATTATACCAAGTTGAGGTGAAATAAAAATATTGGCGCGGATCATGCTTTATTAATTTTATTAATTATTTTCATTAATTTTACGACATTAGCATTAATTGAGGAGAGCTAAATGAAAAATTGGCTTATAGCAATAATAATACCGACAGTGATGTCGTGTTCTGTGACAACCAAAGATGATTTTTATCGATCTTCTTATGCCGATAAAGAAGAAATTGACAGTTTTAAGTTACCTCGTCATGCGATAAATGACGTGGTGAAAGGTCTTGCGTATCAAATGCTGGAAAGTAGCACCTTTGTTACGCCTAAAACGCCAATTGCTGTTGCATCATTTGTCGATTTAAAAAATTTAGAATCAACTAACTCGTTAGGCAATCAACTGTCAGAAAGTTTTATCCATGAAATGCAACGACATGGCCTGGTTGTTATTGATTTTAAAACCACTGGACATATTCGTGTAACGGCCGATGGTGATTATGTTTTCAGTCGCGATTGGAAAGAATTGCCAGAACGTCAGATAATTGACTATGTTGTTACCGGCACTATGATGCAACAAAATGAAGGCGTGTTAGTCAACGCACGAATGATTGGCATGCAATCTCGAGTTGTGGTGGCAACGGCGCAGTCTTTTATTCCTGCTTGGGTTGTTGGCGATGATTTTAATCGCCATGAAAATGTTAAAATGAAAGATGGCATGATCTTGCGTGACAGTACCACGCTAGCCGACGATGCACGTGCCATTGCGATACAAAAGTAATATTATCAAACAAATGTCTAAGGTGAGTATGAATACTTTACGTAATGGTATTGGGGTTTTTTTAAGCGCTTTAGTGTTAAGTGCATGTTCTTCGGTGTTTGATAAACAGGTTGAATGGCAAAACGTGAAACCTGAACAATTTCCTGTATTAACCGCCATAGGGCAAGCACCGATTAGCTTGCAGAACTCTCAAAACAAAACCCAGCGTATGCTGATGGCAATAAAAGCTTCAAAAATTGCTGCTTATGCGGAGTTAGCTGAACAAGTTTATGGTCAAAATATTAATGGTAGCACCACCATGTCTAATTTAGTGCTTGATAATCAACAATTACAGGCATCAGTACAAGGCATTATTCGTGGCGCAAAAGTCGTTAAAAGCTATCCGGTGGGTGACAGTTATACCACTGAGTTGAGTTTAGATTTTAAAGATGTTTATGAAATTTATATCGCAACTTCTAACCGCAAAGAAATAAAGCATATCTCATATTACTAGCGTCATTGAATAGCGCTGTATTTTAGTACCATTAAAAAAACCAGCTATTGCTGGTTTTTATGTACAGGATGTACGGTATGGTGCGATCACATGGATGTGAAGGAGCAGTGATCATAAAATATACAAAGCTAAGCTTTTATACCTAAGCTACTGAGTCCGCCAGAGGTTTTTCCTTTACTATTATAGGTCATGGATGACTTATTATGATTCTCTAGTAATGAGGTCTTCATGCGTTCTACAGATAATTGTGATTGCTGAATAATCAGGCCATTAATTTGATTCTGTTTTTTACAGCGCACTAAAATGGCTTCAATATCTGATAACAGGCTGGTGAACTTGCCCGCCAGTTTTTCTTGTTTGAATTCAAAACTTTGACCAATAGCATTGTCAATTCTCTTAATCGCCAAAAGCAGGTCGTTTTTGTCTGCGGTAAGATGAATAAGTGCATCAGGGTTTTGCTGCTGCAGTACATCTTTCTCAGTGTCTAATAACGTCTCTAATTGCGTTAATTGCGATAATTGTTGAGAAACCAATTGTTGCGGTGTTAGTTTTTCAGACACTATGTACTCCACTTTAGTGACAAGTTAGCCAAGTTCAAATTCAAAATTGGCGATACTTGCCGCTAGCTTTTCTGGATTTATTTTATAATCGCCAGAGGCAATAGCACTCTTTAATTCAGCAATTTTTTTCTCATTGACTACAGGCGAATCAGCCGCTTGTTTCTGCAGCTCATTCATTTGTTTTGCTTGCGGGGTAATTGATACCGAATCACGCGTTGCCAATGTAGCTTGTTGCGAGGCATTGCTACTTTCGCTAACTTGCTGTTTGGTCTGAACTTGCTGCTCAAGTTTTTGTTTTACTTGAGTGGTGTTATTCAAGTTGTTGATATTAATAGCCATTATTGTATCCTACTTACAACAGTTATTGGTTTCTAACCTTTTATCGGCAAAACAGCAGAAAACTTAAGCAATTATTATAAATTAATTATCACTTGGTTAATAGCGTTAACTTGCCCCTGAACCACGCGACCAGACTTGCTATTTCGCACCGATATAATTTCGCCTAAACTACCGTCATTTAAGGCAATGCCAAAAGACTTAATTTCAAAGTGTGCCGACTTAGCAATAATATTCACCGGCTCGCCTTTACAGACAAAACAGGTGTTTTGATTAGTAATAGCACTACCTTGAGACAAATTTCTTTTTGTACGAGCACCCACCACTACTTTAGGGTCGGTCAGTACAGTGCCCCGTATTTGCCCGTTATCTTTAAATATAATTTCGATATTAGCGTTACTGAGCAAAGTGCCTTTACTTATTCGCATTCGTGTTACTAATACAGGTATAATAGTGTGAATTTGTACGGGGATATACAACTGCCAAGATTCTTCGTCCGGACAAACAATTTTAACATTTACGTTTCTACCGATATGCTTTTCAGGTATATTTGCCGTCAATGGCAATAAACAAGGCTGTAAGGTAATTCGGGGATCTATTTCAGAAACTTCAATTTCCATTTTTCCTCGTGCGGGCAAACTGACATTGTCCTCAACATAGGATTTGATAAAGTTATAGAGATAATCACGATCGAATGTCATGGCTGAACTAGCGTTAATACTGGCCAAATAAATAAGGGTGATTGCTATTACTATCTTTAATTTGTTCATAAGTTATATCTGACTGCTAGGAAAATAAAAATACACATCCAAACTTAATTAAGTTTAATTCAGTACAATTTAGCACGAATAACGTCAAAATATTTACGTTGTTGCAATGCTAGTGCTTTAAACGTTAAAACAATCAAGAATCGTGCCTTTGTTATACTTTCATTGGCATACCAAGGAGGTTTTATGGCAAGTATATTAGACACAGTAGATCAACGTACCCAATTAGTTGGCGAGAACCGACTAGAGTTGTTGTTATTTAAACTCATTGGTAAACAGCGTTTTGGTATTAACGTATTTAAAGTGCGTGAAGTTATGCCATGTCCTAGGTTGACCGTAATACCTAAGCAAAATAAATTTGTTAAAGGTGTTGCCCATATTCGTGGTCAAACTATTTCGGTTATTGACCTAAGTAAAGCCACGGGTGGTCCGGCAATTGTGCAAACAGAAAGCAGTTTTGTGATTATTTCTGAGTACAACCGAACTGTGCAGGGTTTTCTTGTTGCCGGTGTCGAACGCATTGTAACCTTGAGCTGGAAAGACATTATGCCGCCGCCAGAAGGTGCGGGAAAGTTAAGCTACCTTACAGCGGTTACCAAAATTGACGATGAACTGGTATCGATTCTTGATGTTGAAAAAATCATCAATGAAATCAACCCTATTTCAACAGAGTTAAGCGAAGGTATTGCTGATGCAAGCGTTGGAGAGGCTATTGGCGAACGAGTGATTATGATTGCTGATGACTCGACCGTGGCACGAAATCAAGTGAAACGTGCTCTTGAACCTTTGGGCTTAACCATGCTGTTAGCAAAAAATGGTCAAGAAGCGCTTGAGCAATTACAGGAAATTGAGCAAGGGTGTCAAAACAGCATCACTGAAAAGGTCGCTTTGCTGATTTCTGATATTGAAATGCCCGTGATGGACGGTTACACCCTAACAGCAGAAATTAAGCAGAATGATCGCATGAAAGGTATGCCGGTTATTTTGCATACTTCGCTAAGTGGTGTTTTTAACAATGCCATGATAGAGAAAGTAGGAGCTGAAGATTTTATTCCTAAATTTCATCCCGACGAGTTAGCGACTGCGGTTAAAAAGTGGCTAAAGCATGATGAGATTGCTTAATCTTAGTCTGCAGTATTTAAATAAGGTGGACTACAACTAGTGTTAACTAAACAACTTGATGATAAAAACTATCATCAATTTAGAATGTTTTTAGAGCAGCAATGCGGGATTGTTCTAGGTGAAAACAAACAGTACCTGGTGAAAAGTCGCCTAGTACCCCTGATGGCAAAATTTGATGTCGCGTCTTTGTCTGAACTCGTCGCGCAAACACTTAATCCAGTTAAACGACAATTACGCGCTGCCGTTATTGATGCCATGACCACCAATGAAACCTTATGGTTTCGAGATGGCTACCCTTTTGAACTATTGAAAAAAGATCTACTGCCAGGTTTTAAAAACCAGCGAGCGCCATTAAAAATTTGGTCAGCGGCAAGCTCATCAGGACAAGAGCCCTATTCAATTGCCATGGCGGTTTATGAATTTCAACAGAGTAACCCAGGCGCATTTCCTGGCGGTGTTCAAATTATTGGCACTGATATATCTACTAGCATGTTAGAGCATTGCAAACATGCTCATTATGACAGTTTAGCCTTATCACGAGGCTTATCTTTGGAACGGCAACGACAGTTCTTTGAAAGCAGTGGTAATAGCATGTTAAAGGTGAAAGATGTGATTAAAAAAATGGTCAGTTTTCGCCAACTTAACTTGTTAAATAGTTATAGTTTACTGGGCCAGTTTGATTTGGTCTTTTGTCGTAACGTCTTGATTTACTTCGCCCCTGAACTAAAATCAAAAATAATTTCTCAAATACACGGTACGTTGAAAAAAGACTGTTTTTTATTTTTGGGTGCCTCAGAATCACTGTCAGGTATTAGCCAAGATTTTAACATGATCCGCTGTAATCCTGGTATTTTTTACCAAAAAAAATAACCTCTGCGTATAACCTTGGCATAAATATTGAATAAATACCTTCATTCTTCTGGAGGTATTTTTTTATGGCTATTAGTTTCGATAAAGCATTCGGTATTCACCCGCAAGGTCTACAAGTGCGTGCTCAACGCGCTGAACTTATTGCCAGTAATATTGCCAATGCCGACACACCAGGCTACAAAGCCAAAGGCATGGACTTCAAAGCCGCATTAGCACAAGCCGCCTCAAAACAACAAACCGGTATGACCCGTACCAACGAGAAACATTTCGATGTGCGTATGGAACTTAATAACGGTGTCGGTTTTCGTGTGCCTGATCAAGCCGATACAGGTGACGGTAACAGCGTAGACGTACAAGTGGAACGAAACTTGTATCTAGAAAACTCTATGGAATATCAAGCAAGCCTACAATTTCTTACTAGTAAGATTAAAGGCTTGAAACAAGCAATCACTGGAGGGCAATAATAATGAGCCTATTTAATGTATTTTCTATTTCCGGTTCAGGTATGAGCGCACAATCTGTCCGCTTAAATACCACCGCGAGTAATATTGCTAACGCTGATAGTGTTAGCAGTAGTGTCGGTGAAACATATCGTGCCCGCCATCCAGTTTTTGCCGCTGAGATGCAAAAAGCTGCCGGTGGGCAAAATGAGTCGGTAGGTGTTGAAGTCCTTGGCATTGTTGAAAGTAATAAGCCACTTAATGTTGAATATGCTCCGGATCATCCAATGGCTGACGGCGAGGGCTATATTTACAAGCCGAATGTTAATGTTATTGAAGAAATGACCAACATGATTTCTGCTTCTCGTTCATATCAAACCAATGTGCAACTAGCGGAGTCAGCAAAAAACATGCTGAATAAAACGCTAACACTTGGTCAACGCTAAGGTTAAATAGGACTTATCATGGAAACAGTATCGGGCTCTAGCCTATTAGATAATATTCGTTGGCAGCAAGAGAATTCAACTCCTGAGACCGATGACGCTCGCGGTATGTTAACGCAGGAAGATTTTTTTGCCTTGCTCACCCAAGAACTTTCCAATCAAGACCCGACTAAGCCGGTTGAAAATAATGAGATGATATCTCAGATGACCGCATTCTCAACCACTGATGGCGTGACAAAGTTAAACGATCAATTTTCTAGTTTTGCTGCTTCAATGTCGTCTAGCCAAGCCCTGCAGGCATCGTCGCTGGTTGGTCGTAGTGTTTTAGTTGAAGACAACGTCTTTGGTGCGGAAGAAGGTCAAGCGGTAAAAGGTAAGTTAGTGACCGACCAAGCGGCAAGTAATGTCAATATTTATGTAGAAAATGTTGCCGGTGAAGTTATTCAAACCGTACCTGTAGGTGACGTATCCGCCGGTGACTTTACCTTTACTTGGGACGGAAAAGACACCAATGGCGAATCTGCACCAGAAGGGGCTTATCGTTTTCGTGTTGCCGGTTTAGTCGATGGCAATGCATCAGAATTGCAAGCGATGACTTATCGTAAGGTAGACAGTGTCACTTTGGCCGGCAACGGCGGAAGTATTTTATTAAATCTTAACGGTGGTAGCACCATGAAGCTTTCTGATGTAGTAGAAGTTTCTCAAGGTTAATTAAACAATTTTTTGTATGAGGTGAAATTATGTCATTTAATATAGCATTGAGCGGATTAAACGCAGCTCAGAAAGATTTGGATATAACATCCAACAACATTGCCAATGTAAACACCACTGGCTTTAAAGAATCACGAGCAGAGTTTGTTGACGTTTATGCGTCTTCACTTTTATCAGCCGGTAAAACTAAAGTGGGTGACGGTGTTTTGACGTCTGATGTGGCGCAACAGTTTTCACAAGGTAGTATTAAGTTTACCAACAACTCCTTAGATTTAGCGATTAACGGTAATGGATTTTTTGCTACCGTACCAGAAGTGGGTAGTTTAGATACCTCATATACCCGAGCGGGTCAGTTTAAATTGAACCAAGACAATTTTATTGTTAATTCTCAAGGTGGGCACTTATTGGGCTTTCCTGTTAATGCCGACGGTTCATCGACCTCAGTCAGTTTAAGTACCGCTGAGCCTATTCGTATTCCAACCGCCTCAGGTGCACCAGAGAAAACCTCGGAAGTTGAACTGAGAATGAATTTACCCGCAGGTGAAGCCTATATTGAAGGTGCGCCAGGAAACTTTGACTCCACTAAGCCATCAACATTTAATCATTCAACATCAGCAACGGTATTTGACTCATTCGGTGACAGTCATATTATGACTTATTATTTTGTCAAAGATAATCCAATTGATAATGCGAATGAGTGGATGATGTTTACCTCTGTTGATGGTGAAATGGTCGATTTAGAGGCTGATCCTGGACAGACTAGCCCCATTGCGGGGGCAGCGCCTGGAGTTGTTGGTGCCAGATTAACCTTTAATTCAGTAGGTGATTTTACTGGCATAGTGCCAAGCTTAGCTGACGGCGGAATAACTACTCGCGCCCTTGGCGACACCATCTTATCGAACGGTGCAGATCCTGATCAGACCATCAGTGTTAATTTTAATTTAGATATCTCAGGTCCGAATCCAAATGAACCCACACAGTTTGCTTCCAACTTTGAAGTCACCTCGTTACAACAAGATGGACTAGCGGTTGGTCGATTAACCGGTATTGATATCGGTGGTGATGGTTTGATAAGGGCGACATACAGTAATGGCACTTCAGAGCCTTTATCACGTATTTCTATGGTAAGTTTTGCCAATGATCAGGGCTTAAAACAGATTGGCAGCACCGGCTGGAAAGAAAGTATTACCTCAGGAGAAGCGCTAGCGGGTGAAGCGGGATCGGGTACCTTTGGTTCGATAAGTTCTTCAGCATTAGAGCAATCTAATGTTAATCTAACCTCTGAGTTAATTGACTTGATCTCGGCGCAACGAAATTTCCAAGCTAACTCTAGAGCACTTGAAGTTGATAATCAGTTAAACCAAACCATTTTACAAATTCGATAATCTCGATAGTGGTTAACCTCGATAGTGGTTAATCTCAATAGTGGTTAAGAGCAATAGACAATAATTGCTCATAGCTACCAGATTAATTTATAGCGCTCAGCGCTAATTACTGTGCATAATAAAGATAAAAAGCCAGATAATCATCCATTGATATCTGGCTTTTTTATGCTCAGGACGAGCAGTCCTTAACGCAATAGCGGCCAATAAAAAGCTTTCAGTCATAAGCTGTCAGCTTTCAGTGAAAAATAGCTATTAGTAAAAAAATCATAAGATCATAAGTTTAACGCCATTCGTATTCCACCTTATTAAGCCTTCTTAATTTTTGGCACTCTATTTGCAACAGTTTTATTATTATTAATATTATTGAGTGAAGTTCATTATGGATAAGATGCTGTATATCGCTATGAGTGGTGCAAAGCAAAACATGCAAGCCTTATCAGTTAATGCTAACAACCTCGCTAACGCCAAAACTACGGGCTTTAAAGCGGATCTAGCCAATGCTAGATCCATGCAAGCTTTTGGTGAAGGCATGCCTTCTCGGGTATTTTCAATGACCGAACGAGCAGGCCAAAACTTTGACACTGGTGCTTTATTGACCACAGGACGTGATCTTGATATTGCCATTAAAGGGCAAGGTTGGTTAACGGTACAAACCGAAGATGGTAATGAAGCCTATACCCGCAATGGTCAGTTGAAGTTAAACGACAATGGGGCACTTGAAACCTCAAGAGGTGACATAGTGATTGGCGACCGCGGGCCCATTTTTTTACCTCTACCTGTGAGTAATATCAATATAACGTCTGACGGCACCATTATGGTTCAGCCTGAAGGAGCGCCAAGCTCTGCTCAAGAAGAAGTGGGCAGAATTAAATTTGTTAACCCAGATAATCGCTTGCTGGAAAAAGGCAGTGATGGTTTATTTCGTCGTCAAGACGGCAACAATGAACCGGCCGATGTCACGGTAAAAGTGGCGAGTGGGGCATTAGAGTCTAGTAACGTAAACCCTATCAGTGAAATGACCGATATGATCGCGCTACAGCGTCAATTTGAAATGCAGTTGAAAATGATGAAAACCGCAGAAGAAATTGACGCCAGTGCCGCTTCATTATTAAAAGCGTTCTAAATAAAATTTTTCGAGGTGATGTATGAATCCAGCATTATGGATCAGTAAAACAGGCTTAGACGCCCAAACCAAAGAGATTGCGGTTATTTCCAACAATCTAGCCAACGCCAGTACCATAGGTTTTAAAAAGAGTCGCGCGGTATTTGAAGACTTACTTTATCAAAATATTAGCCAGCCGGGTGGGCGTTCAGCACAAGACACTGAAATGCCATCAGGGTTAATGTTAGGTGCGGGTACCAAAGTGGTAGCAACACAAAAAATTCACACCCAAGGTGACATGCTTAATACCGACAATGCCTTAGATCTGATGATCCAAGGTGAAGGTATGTTTGAAATTTTAATGCCTGACGGCTCTTCTGCTTATTCACGTAATGGTCAATTTACCATGAACGATGAAGGCAGCATAGTGACCCCAGGCGCGGGTTATTTAATGCAACCACAAATAACCGTGCCAGAAGATGCCTTGAGTATTATTGTGTCGCAAGACGGTGAAGTCTCCGTCACCTTACAAGGCCAAGCTGAACCCGCTGTAGTCGGACAAATTAATACTGTTAACTTTGTCAACCCGACCGGATTACAGCCAATCGGGCAGAATTTATACATTGAAACTGCAGTAAGTGGTGCGGCACAAGAGGGTGTGCCAGGTTTAGCAGGTTACGGCATGATAGTGCAAGGAGCGTTAGAAACCTCAAATGTTAATACCACCGAAGAGCTGGTTAACCTGATTGAAAGCCAACGAGTTTATGAAATGAACTCAAAAGTCATTTCTGCGGTTGACGAAATGCTTAGCTACATTAATCAGCAACTATAACGTTGAGGAAGGTATTATGAAAAGCAATCGAGCTTCGTTATTAAGCACAGTATTTACCGTCAGTATGGTCGCGCTATTGTTCACGGGTTGTGCTAGCACTGAGCAGGAAAAAACCTTGCCTAATGATCCTGATTTTGCACCTATTTTACCCGAAGTGAAGGATAAATCTTTAGTGCCAACGGGCTCTCTCTTTAACATCAATTATGTTAATAACATCTATTCAGACTCTAAAGCGCATCGGGTTGGCGATATTATTTCCGTGATTTTAAGTGAAAGTACCCAAGCGCAAAAAAGTGCCAAAACAGAGATTTCAAAAGCCAATAGTGCCACGCTCAATCCTATTACCGGTTTTGGTGGTGCAGCGGTAAATTTCAATAACAAAGCGATACAATTTGGTTACGACCAAAGCTCAGATTTTGAAGGTGATTCAAAAGCCAATCAGGGCAACAGTTTATCCGGTAATATTTCGGTTCATGTCTTGAGAGTTTTACCCAACGGTAACTTGATGATCCGTGGTGAAAAATGGATGTCATTAAATAATGGTGATGAATATATTCGCTTAACGGGTATTGTTCGTTCGCAAGACATCAGTTCAGATAACACAGTTACCTCGAGTAAAGTGGCGAACGCCCGTATTGAATATGCTGGCACCGGCGCATTCGCTGACGTGCAAGAGCAAGGCTGGTTGTCGAAGTTTTTCAATAGTTCATGGTGGCCTCTTTAGTAGGTAATAGCAGTAGGATAATAGAATGAAAAAATATTTAGTGAGCTTTGCTTGTTTAACCTTGATGCTTTTATTGCCAGAAACCAATGCCCAACGCATTAAAGACTTGGCTGATGTTGCTGGTGTGCGCAGCAACCAATTAATTGGTTATGGTTTGGTGGTGGGTTTACCTGGTACGGGTGAGCAAAGTCCTTTTACCGAGCAAAGTTTTAAAACCATGTTAAGCAATTTTGGCATTAAAATGCCGGCGAATTTAAAACCAAAAATTAAAAATGTGGCTGCTGTAGCGGTCCATGCGGAATTACCTGCATTTGCCAAACCAGGGCAAACCATTGACGTTACCGTGTCGTCTATGGGTAGCGCACAAAGTTTACGTGGTGGTACCTTAATACAAACTATTTTAATGGGACTAGACGGTAATGCCTATGCGGTTGCCCAAGGTAGCTTGATTGTGAGTGGCTTAGGCGCTGAAGGCTTAGACGGCTCAAAAGTGATTGCTAATACCCCAACCGTCGGTCGTATCGCCAATGGTGCTATGGTTGAGCGTGAAGTATTATCGCCCTTTGCTTCAGGTGACCATATTACTTTTAATCTTCATAACGCTGACTTTACCACCGCAAAGCGTCTTTCTGACACCATTAATAACTTAATTTCTGGCTCAGCACGCGCCATTGACGCTGCATCGGTACAAGTGACTGCGCCCAGAGATGCTGCGGATCGGGTGAGTTTTTTGTCAGTATTAGAAAATTTAGAATTTGAACCTGGCTCGCCAGCGGCAAAAATTATTGTTAACTCACGCACAGGTACTATTGTTATTGGCGCTGATGTTCGCCTATTACCGGCGGCCATTACCCATGGCGGCATTACCGTCACTATTAATGAAGTGGCGGCTGTTTCACAGCCCAATGCCTTTGCTGAAGGGGTAACGGTAGCGACTAATCAATCGATTATTGACGTTAAGAAAGATGACTCACGTATGTTTGTTTTTGACCCCGGCGTTACGCTAGACGCACTAGTGCGGGCTATCAATCAAGTAGGCGCTGGCCCTGGTGATGTTATGGCGATATTAGAAGCCTTAGACCAAGCCGGTGCATTACGCGGAGATTTGATCATTATTTAATGAACAAATAAAGCTTATGACAACACGTATTGCAGACGCACAAAACTTTTTAGACGTTAACGGCTTAAACTCGATTCGCCAAGACGCGAAATCGGGTGATAAAGCCGGTAAAAAAGATGCACTAGAGCAGGCAGCTAAACAGTTTGAAGCTATTTTTATGCAAATGCTGATGAAAAGCATGCGTAAAGCGCAAGAAGTGTTGGAGTCTGACAGCCCATTTAATTCAGAATCGACAAAATTTTATCGTGACATGCATGATCAACAAATGTCATTAGAGTTGTCTAATAATGGTGCCTTAGGTCTTTCTGAACTTATTGTTCGCCAGCTAGGTGGCGACAGTGAAAACTTTACCCCACATAATATTTTACGTAGCGATGGCAATCTCGATAGTCGTGGCAGTTTGCGTATTAGCGAGCCGGCATTGCTCAGCAATATCAGCACAGTCAATGACTCGTCAGGGCATCAGGATCCTAGTAAAGATCGTCAAACAAATGGCTCTATTGCTGCCCAAGCGGCCAACATGATGCAAAGCCCAACCTTTGAACAACCAAAAGATTTTGTTAGCGCCTTAACCGCTGATGCTAAACGTGTACAAGATAAAATCAACGTACCCTTTGAAGTTGTTATTGCCCAAGCCGCGCTAGAAACCGGTTGGGGTCAAAAAATAATCAAAACTAATTCAGGTGAAAGTTCGAATAACTTATTTAATATTAAAGCGGATAGCCGCTGGGCTGGCGAGAAAACACACAAAGAAACCTTAGAGTTTGAAAATGGCGCTATGGTGAAAAAGCGTGAACCGTTTAGGGTTTACGAATCTATCGGCCAAAGTGTTGATGACTACTTAAATTTATTGACCAAAAGCGAACGTTATCAGGGTGCATTAGAAAATTCAGCCAATGTGGAGCAATTTTTGCATAACCTACAAAGTGCTGGTTATGCCACCGATCCTGATTACGCTAAAAAAATCATAGGAACACTTCGGACAGTAACCAGCTTATTAGATAAATAATCAATAAGTTTACCGCTAATTTCACTGTTGAAATTAACGTTACTGTAGGAGTTTAGGTCATGTCGATTAATCTGTATCAAACTGGTGTTAGTGGTTTACTGTCCGCGCAGCAGCAGTTGGGCACTACAGGTCATAACATTGCTAACGTTAATACTGAAGGTTATACCCGCCAACGTGCTGAACAAGCCGCAATGGCAGGAAATGCTAACAGCGGTAATTTTATTGGCGCGGGTACTTATGTTCAAGACATTACTCGGCTCTACGATCAATTCTCTTATAAAGAACAATTACTCAATAAAAGTAACTTGGGTAATGCAGATTCAATTAGTACTGACCTGAACCAATTAAATCAAATAATGTCATTTTCAAACGAGGCGATTGGTGGCTCTATTGATCGGTTTTATCAAGCGGCTAATGGTATTGCTGACAACCCAAGTGACATTGGTTTACGTAATATCGCCCTTAGCCAAGCCGAGGTATTAGCAACAGACTTTAATAGCTTAAATGATAATTTAGACCAGCTTGAAAAGTCGACTAACGGCGAAATCGAGCAAATAGCGAACAAAATATCGCAAATATCTCTTGATTTAGCCAAAGTTAATGAACAAATATTAGACAATAAAAACCTAGATCAAACCGGTCAACCCAATGATTTATTAGACAAGCGCGACCAATTAGTGAGTCAACTGGGTGAATACACCTCGGTTAATACCATTGAAGACTCTAACGGGGTAATGACCGTTATGATCGGTAATGGCGCAACGCTTGTTGCCGGTACTACGGCTTTGACGGTAAGTGTGCAAGCGGGCGATCCGGACCCATTACAAACAAAATTACAGTTAAATAGTCGCAATGGCTCGGTCGCACTTGATGGCGCTAAGTTGGGTGGCGCTATTGCCGCCAAAATAGAATATCGTGATGAGCATGTTGCCAAAGCGCGCAGCGAACTCAATCGTTTAGCCATGTCAGTGTCACAAACCTTAAATCAAACCCAAGCACAAGGGCTAGATTTAAATGGCAAGCAAGGCCAAGATATCTTTACTGATATTAACAGCACCAGCCTACAAAACTCACGCGTACTCGCCTCATCAAAAAATTCAGGCAGTGTGCAAGCGGGCATAAAAATCACTGACATTTCATTAGTGCCTACCAATGAATTTAGCGTTAAGTATGACGGCTCAGACTATATTATGACCAATGAACTTAATGGTAGCAAAACTACCTTAGCCGAGTCATCTTTGGGCTCTGGGGTTTACTCAACCGATTTTGGCTTTGAATTTAGTGTTAATTCAGGCGCAGCCGATGCTAATGATAGTTTTACGCTGCGCCCAACCGAAAACAGCGCCGCATTAATGCATGTCACGCTTAACGATCCTAAAGGCATAGCCGCAAGCTCTGCAATTTCGATAGCGGCGAATGATAATAACGTCAGTAATGGCGCTGTAAATATTGTCAATGTAACTAACCCAGAAATTGCCCGCACTTTTACCGAAGGCAGCAATGAACAATTAACCGTAGATGTTTATGAAAGTGCGCCAGGTACCTTCGAATACCGGGTTTATAACGCGGCGAATCCACCACCGGCGGCGCCATTAGCCAATGGTAGCTTTGCCGCTGGCGCATCAGCGGTTATTGACATGCCACCATCGCCAGCAACCCCTGCTTTTCAAATAGAAATTGCCGGTTTACCCGTTGGGCAAGGGGAATTTGCTCGGGAAAAATTTACTATCTCAGATGCTTTTGGCTCAGGTAATGCCAGCAACGCCAGCATAATGGCGGCCACGCAAGAACAACAGATTTTAGGCGGCGGTAAACAAACCTTTAACCAAGCATTAGCCACGGCCAGCGCTAATGTAGGGTCAAATGCCAGTTCGGCTGAATTTGTTGCTGACACAGCGCAGGCACTGTACACCCAAGCCTATAACCGCAATCAATCTAAGTCAGGGGTAAATCTTGATGAAGAAGCGGCAAACTTATTGAAATACCAACAAGCCTACCAAGCGTCGTCACAGATAATTTCAGTGGCAAATACCATTTTCGACACATTACTAGCAGCCACTAGATAGGAGTTATTATGCGCGTTTCTACAGCACAGTTTTATATTCAAAGTGGCTTAAAAATGTCTGATCAGCAGTCTAGCCTTAACGAACAAGCTAATAAAATTTCTAGTGGTAAGCAGGTTGTAACCGCCAAAGACGACGCCGTAGCCTATGGCACCTTAGCCGGTTATAAAAATGATTTGGCCAATATTGATAAGTATCAACGTAATATTACCCAAGCAGAAAATCACAACAGTTTAATTGATACCACGCTAGCCAGTGCTGAAGGCATGATAAATGAATTAAAAGACTTAATGCTACAAGCTAATAATGGTGCCTACACCGCCGATGACCTTGCCGCTATGGGCCAACAGGCCAGCCAAAGTTTGCAGCAAATACTCGGCATTGCCAATACCCAAGATCAATCGGGCAGTTATGTTTTTGCCGGTTACCAAATTGACGATGCCCCGTTTGCTCTACAAGCCGATAACTCGGTGAACTATCGCGGTGATAATGGTGTTAGAGAATTACAAATAGCCAAAAACGTTACCATAGCCACTAATCAAAGTGGTGAGCAGGTGTTTGAAAAAGTGCCCAATGCTGTTGGCGACTTTTCTGCCACTTATAATAACAATACTTCAGGCATAGCGGTTGAACGGGCGGTTGTCGCTGATGCGAGTAGTTATAATAGTGCGGCAAATCCAGCAGACTTCACCTTTAATTTTAGCACAGCCACTGACTTAAGCATTACGGACGGCGCCGGTAACGTGACCAATATCGCGGATTACGCACCAGGGCAAACCATTGCCTTTAACGGTATTGAGGTTAAATTAAGTGGCAACCCGTTGCCGGGCGATAACTTCTCGCTAACACCGGAACAAAATGTCGGTGTTTTTGAGACAATAAAATCCGCCATTGATTGGATTAACAACAAGGCCAGTGGCAAAGATGACCCACAAGTGCAAGTTGACTATAATCAAATTCTTAACCAATTAGGTGATTCAATTAACCACCTAACGTCTAGCCGAGCAGAGTCGGGTATTAACTTACAAGTTATCGACCGTCAAAAAAGTAACCATTTAGATACTGAGTTGTATTTAACCTCAGGTAAATCATCGATTGAAGATTTAGATATTGCTAAAGCTTATTCTACTTTTGAACAATCGAAAGTAGCGCTGCAAGCGGCGCAGCAAACCTTTACTCAGGTACAAGGTTTGACTTTGTTTAATTATATTTAATCACACTTTTAAGTACTATTTTAAGCACTAGTTAAGGCTAAATTTAGCCTAAAACGTGGTGTTTATATTAGCTTGCTTAATTTTGGTACAGATGTTGCTTTATGCTTTGGTAGAAGTATTAAGCATAAATAAAAACATAAAGTCGGCGGTTTCAGCTTGTAAGGCTTAATCGAAAAAATCATGGCGACTAAGGGCAATGAAGCCCAAATGCATTGAATAAGTTGTTTTAGCCATAAGTTGTTTTAGCATTGATAAGTTTTAGTAATGATAAACACGGGCTGAAAACTACAGTGTTAGCAGTTTGTACACACAAAGCAAATCGACTAACGCATAACCTAATGCATCACTATGTTAAAGATAATTTTAATTTCTAGGAGTCTATCATGGCCTTATCAGTAATCACCAACACGGCATCATTGAATGCTCAGCGTAATTTAACTAAATCTAGTAATGATTTGGCCACCTCAATGGAACGTTTATCATCGGGTATGCGTATTAACAGCGCCAAAGATGACGCGGCCGGTTTACAAATTTCAAACCGTTTAACTTCACAAATTAATGGTTTAGGCGTTGCGCAACGAAACGCCAATGACGGCATTTCAATGGCGCAAACCGCAGAGGGCGCCATGTCCGCCTCTACTGATATTTTACAACGTATGCGTGAACTCGCCTTGCAATCGGCTAACGGGTCAAACTCATCTGAAGACCGTGACGCCATGCAAAAAGAAGTGTCAGCTTTACAATCTGAATTAACCCGTATTGCTGATACCACCTCATTTGGTGGTCAAAAATTATTAGACGGTAGTTTTGGTACTAAAAACTTCCAAGTCGGCGCTAATGCTAATGAAACTATCTCAGTCACTATGAGTGATACCTCAGCTGATGCTATAGGTGGCTCTAAAGTCATGTTAGAAGGTGCTGATAACACAGGTTTTGGTGGTGCTGTGGTAGGCGTTTCAGTACCTAACAGTCCTATTACGGCGGATGGTGATATTACCTTTAGTGTTGGTGATGTGGATACACCGGTTACTATTGCTGCTAACTCTTCGGCTGAAACTGCGGCTGCTGAGATAAGTTTAGCAGATGGCTTTTCTGCAACAGCAAAAACAGAAGTTACATTAGGTGTACCTAGCGTAGGTGGTGATGTAGGTTTTGTGCTAAACGGAGAACCTATTGCAGCGGTTACTGTGAGTACGAGTAGCCAGTCTGCACTTGCCGATGCTATTAATGCTGTTACCGAAGCTACAGGCGTTACAGCAACTCATAACTCTGATGGTACTATTTCATTGGCTGATGATACTGGTGAGGATATAAGAATAGATGACTATGATAATAGTACAGGAGGTGCTTTTACTACTACTTTAACCTCAGTTGATGTTAACGGTGACTCTAATTCTATTGTAAACATAACTGCGACTAATGTCGCTGCAAGAGTTGTCGGAACGGTAGAAATAACATCAACAAAGCCATTTACCCTAGATAGTGCAAATCCAAAAATAACCGGCGCTGATGCCGTAGCTTCAGAGGTAAATGCGGTAATCAATGTTGATTTAGCTACAGAGCAAGGTGCACAAGACGCTCTGGCTATGATTGATGGCGCATTAGCACAAATTGACAGCGAACGCGCTGATTTAGGTGCGGTGCAAAACCGTTTTGACTATACCATCAGTAATTTATCTAATATTCAAGAAAATTTATCAGCGTCACGTGGCCGTATTCAAGACACTGATTTTGCGGTAGAGACAGCTAACTTGACCAAGAACCAAATCTTGCAACAAGCGGGTACCTCAATTTTAGCGCAAGCGAATCAAATACCGCAGGCGGCCATTAGTTTACTTGGTGGTTAATTTCATCCGTTAACAAATAGATCAGCCGCATTAATAGGCTTAATAAAAAACCGAACTTACGTTCGGTTTTTTTGTTTTTATGATTTAATGCTTCGTGATGTGTAGGTTTTTTTGTAGGGCGTGCAGCGCTGTTGTAGGGGCGACTTCAGTCGCCAAATAGCAGATATCAAAATACCCTCTTTACTCCATTTATACTCAGGCGAATAAATTCGCCCCTACAAGGCTCATAATTCGCATGGCGTGCAGGGCATTTTGTAGGGGCGACTTCAGTCGCCAAATAGCAGATATCAAAATACCCTCTTTATTCCGTTTATACTCAGGCGAATAAATTCGCCCCTACAAGGCTCATAATTCGCATGGCGTGCAGGGCATTTGTAGGGGCGACTTCAGTCGCCAGATAGCAGATATCACAATACCGTCTTATTCCATTTATGCTCAGGCGAATAAATTCGCCCCTACAAGGCGCATAATTCCCATGGCGTGCAGGGCTTTTGTAGGGGCGACTTTAGTCGCCAGATAGCAGATATCAAAATACCCTCTATATTCCATTTATCCTCAGGCGAATAAATTCGCCCCTACAAGACTCATAATTCGTATGGCGTGCAGGGCATTTGTAGGGGCGACTTTAGTCGCCAGATAGCTGAAATAAAAATACCCACTTATTCCGATTATACCCAGGCGAATAAATTCGCCCCTACAAGGCTCATAATCCGTATGGCGTGCAGGGCTTTTGTAGGGGCGACTTCAGTCGCCAGAGAGCTAAAATAAAAATACCCTCTATATTCCATTTATACTCAGGGAATAAATTCGCCCCTACAAGGGTTCATAATTCGCGTGGTATGTAGGAAATTCTGTAGGGGCGACTTCAGTCGCCAGATGCCAAATAACATTTTAGAAATTATATCCACATATCCGACTATAATAAAAATACATTGCATCAAAAGGATTTTGACTATGTCACGTAATAACCTCATGAAAGGCAGAGCATCACTCAAACATAATATTTACCACATAACAGCATGTACAGAAAATCGTCAGCCCTTTTTTCATAACTTCCAATACGCTCGCCTTTTGATAAATGAAATGACGACATTAGTAGCGAAACAAGAGATAAGCTCTATTACCTGGGTAATTATGCCAGACCATTTACATTGGTTATTTCAATTAACGTCAGATAACAATTTATCAAAAGTTATTCAAACATTAAAAGGGCGTAGTTCAAGGGCGATTAATCGGTATGAAAAGGGCGCAGGTTTTTCATGGCAACGCGGTTTTCATGATCACGCCATCAGAACCGAAGAAAATTTATTAGCCGTATCACGTTATATTGTCGCGAATCCATTACGCGCAGGTTTAGTTGATCATGTAGGTAATTATCCGCTTTGGGATTCAGTGTACTTACAAGATGAAACTGGCGAATAAATTCGCCCCTACAAGGCTCATAATTCGTATGGCGTTTTGGGCTTTTTGTAGGGGCGACTTCAGTCGCCAAACCCCAAGTATTAAAACGCACACATTATTTTCCAATGTTATCCCCAGGCGAATAAATTCGCCCCTACAAGTTCATCATTCGTGTGTTCTGTAGGGGCGACTGTAGGGGCGACTTCAGTCGCCCAACCCCCGAGCATTAAAACGCACACATTATTCTCCAATGTTATCCCCAGGCGAATAAATTCGCCCCTACAAGTTCATCATTCGTGTGTTCTGTAGGGGCGACTGTAGGGGCGAATTCAGTCGCCCAACCCCGAGCATTAAAACGCACACATTATTCTCCAATGTTATCCCCAGGCGAATAAATTCGCCCCTACAAGTTCATCATTCGTGTGTTCTGTAGGGGCGACTTCAGTCGCCAAACCCCGAGTATTAAAACGCACACATTATTCTCCAATGTTATCCCCAGGCGAATAAATTCGCCCCGACAAGTTCATCATTCGTGTGTTCTGTAGGGGCGACTGTAGGGGCGACCTGTAGGGGCGACTTCAGTCGCCAAACCCCGAGTATTAAAACGCACACATTATTCTTCAATGTTATCCCCAGGCGAATAAATTCGCCCCTACAGTCGCCAAAATGGGCTCAAACATTAATTATTAAATAAATTCATAATAAGTTTAAAGTTATTTGAAGAGCTGCCGTTAAAGTATTTAGAACGGGTGCTTTAAAATTTAAATACTACTAAATTGAAGTTCCTGACTTATTAAATTGTTTAACTAACGTATTACATATTGTAATCAGGAGTTTTAAAAATGGCTATTTCAGTAATCACCAATACGGCATCATTAAACGCACAACGTAACTTGTCTAAATCTAGTAATGATTTAGCCACCTCAATGGAACGTTTATCATCGGGTATGCGTATTAACAGCGCCAAAGATGATGCGGCTGGTTTACAAATTTCAAACCGTTTAACTTCACAAATTAATGGTTTAGGCGTAGCGCAACGAAATGCTAACGACGGCATTTCAATGGCGCAAACCGCAGAGGGCGCTATGTCGGCCTCTACTGATATTTTACAACGTATGCGTGAACTCGCCTTGCAATCAGCTAACGGGTCTAACTCATCTGATGACCGTGACGCCATGCAAAAAGAAGTGTCAGCTTTACAATCTGAATTAACCCGTATCTCTGATACCACCTCATTTGGTAGTCAAAAATTATTAGACGGTAGTTTTGGCTCTAAAAACTTCCAAGTCGGTTCTAATGCCAATGAGACTATTGCTATTACTATGACTAGTACAGCCGCTGAAGATATTGGAGTTAGCGCCTCTGCAGCGACGATAGAAGGGGCTGATAATACCGGTTTTGGCGGTGTTAGTGATGCAGCTACAACATTACCAGCATCAGTTATTGATGCATCAACACTTGATTTTACCACAGGTGCCAATACAACAACGGTTGATGTTGGAGTTGGCTCTTCAGCTGAAGCAGCGGCAACGGCTATAAACGATAAGACAGGCGAACATGGTGTTACAGCAACAGCCTCAACGTCAGTAGTCATGGGGATGGCTTCAGCAGTCAGTGGTAATGTAAGTTTTGATCTAAACGGAACATCTATTGCCGCAACAACGATTGCAGCTACAGATCAATCAGCCCTTGCAGCAAAAATTAATGAAACAACAGGCACACATGGTGTTACAGCAACGCATAACGCAACTAACGGTGAAATTACCTTATCAAATGAGACAGGCGCAGATATTACGATTGAGAGCTATAACAATACCAGTAATCTGGCCTCTAGTACTACAGAGGATACCGTTACCCTAGACTATTTAGATAGCGCTGGAACTACTAAAGGGCAGATAACATTAACAGACGATAAAGATGATGGTAGTGGTGGTAATATTGAAGGAGCTGATGCTGCGCGAGTTGCAGGTACCATTGAACTAACAGGAACGAGTGAATTCTCAATCGCTTCAACAGATACTAAAACATTAGCGGCCACAGTAACGGCAACGGTAGATATTGATGCTATATCAGATGTAGACTTAGGTACAGAGCAAGGTGCACAAGATGCCTTGGCGGTAATCGATAGCGCATTAGCACAAGTTGACAGCCAACGCGCTGATTTAGGTGCGGTGCAAAACCGTTTTGACTATACCATCAGTAATTTATCTAATATTCAAGAAAACTTATCAGCGTCACGTGGCCGTATTCAAGACACTGACTTTGCGGTAGAAACCGCTAACTTGACCAAGAACCAAATCTTGCAACAAGCAGGTACCTCAATCTTGTCGCAAGCTAACCAATTACCACAAGCGGCATTAAGCTTGTTAGGTTAGGTCTCCAACTCACACTAGGATAGATTTTATCTTAGTGGCATAAGTGAAGGAAGGGGCCATTACTCCTTCCTTTTTGCGTTTTATGGTGAATGAAATTCCACCTAAAAGTAACACTAATAATAGACAGTAACGTCAAGTGTTTAGGTGATAAAAAGGGGTCAGAGATGAATGTAACTAATAGCGACAATAGCCTGGTTAATTCAAGTAACTTAACCAGTAATAAAACTGAGCGATCAGCTTTACATAAAGCAGAGGCTGAAAACGATTTAGCAAAAAATACAGCCCGTATTGAAGAGCAAAGTAAAAGCAGTATCAGTGAAGCAAGCAATACACCAGCGATGACACCCAAGCAATTGGAAAAGGTGGCGCAACAATTGCAAGATTTTATGGGTGAAATGAATCGAAGTTTAGAATTTTTAGTCGATAAAGACTCAGGACGCGATGTGATTAAAGTGCTTGATAAAAGCACCGGCGATTTAGTGAAGCAATATCCATCGGAAGAAGTGTTGGGCATTATTTCTAAATTGTCTAATGCGACGGGTAACTTAATAGATACAGAAATATAAGCTCGATTGGCAGTTATATTGACAGTTATATTAACGGCTATTATTGACGCCCTATGAGTTATTGTTTTTAATGGCCGTTATTTATTTAGGTATACTGTTAGCTAGCACTTACGGCAACAAAAATTGGTGGGATTATGGTAGATATTGCCTTTACAGGTATAGGCTCAGGCCTTCAAGTTTCTGAAATTGTTGACGCGATTGTCGGCGCTGAACGGGCACCATTTGAAAGTCGTTTAAATCGTCGCGAAGCCATAATAACCACGGATATTTCTGCCGTTGGTGCGCTAAAAGGTGGCTTGCAAAATGTTGCCGACGCTATTGAAAATTTAGCCAGTGCAGATAAATATCAACAAAGAAATATCAGCGGTTCTGATAGTTTTGTTGCACTAAGCAGTACAAAAATTGCCGAAGTGGGCAGTTATTCTGTTCAGGTTGACCAACTCGCCAGCACGCATAAACTCGTTTCGGCGGGCATTGACAGCAGCGAAGCTGTGGGTGAAGGTACCTTGACTTTTGCTTCAGGTAGTAACAGTTTTGATATTAGCGTATCAAGCAGTGCAACATTAAGCGATATTCGCGACTCGGTTAACGACAGCCTAGATAACGACGCAATTACCGCCACTATTATTACCGATGATAACGGCCAACATCTTGTTTTTACCAGCAAAGAAACCGGTCTTGCTAACGCCATTAAAGTGACGACCAACGATGCTTCTGACGGCAACAATACGGACAATGCGGGTTTATCTCGTTTAGCTTATGATGCTGACTCAGGCTCGCCTACCTTTGCCACAAATCTTTCAGAAACTAGTGCAGCAACAGACGCAAAAATAACCATAGATGGTGCATTAGTGGTCACCAACAGTAGCAATGAGTTTGTTGATGCTATCGACGGCATAACTATTACAGCAAAAAAAGTGCATGATGTTGATGACAGTATCAGCAAGGCAAGTGTCTCTGAAAATAATACTAATATTAAAGCCGGTATTGAAGGCTTTGTAAAAAGTTATAACGAACTGGTTGATCTTAGCAAGCAACTTGGTGCGTCAAGCGAAGATGGAGTAGGACCACTTGCGGGCGATTCATTATTACGTGGTGTAATGGGTAAACTACGCCAAGAGCTGAGTACCTCATTTGCCAGTAGTGGCAGTGACAATTTAACCTTGAACCAATTAGGCATTCGTGCAGACCGCTTTGGTAAATTAGAACTAGACAGTGAAGATTTAAATGCACAAATAGCATTGAATGTTGGCGGGGTGGAAAACTTTTTTGTTGGCTCTGACGATGCCCCAGGTTTTGCTGCATCACTTAAAACCTTAACTGACTTTTACACTGAGTCAGGTGGTTTAATTGAGGGGCGTATTGACAGTAAAACTAATCAATTAACAACAATAGATGATGAACGCATTGACTTTACTCGTCGTATCGATTCATTAGAAACACGATTATTCGCACAGTATAATGCTATGGACTTGATTGTATCTAATTTGAATGCGACCAGTAGTTATTTAGAACAGCAGCTTGATAACTTGCCAGGTGTGGTAAGAAACAATAATTAACAAGCGCTAAATATAGCCTTGGGCAATTGTTTTGTAGGTCGGACTTTAGTCTGACAACCGTTAAGCGGGTGACTATGTTGTTGATCTGTTTTTATGTTGAAAATGGTTAAATTTCATTTAACTTGTTGGACTGAAGTCCAACCTACATCGAACCGATATCAATCCCACATTCAACCTATCTCTAGCCTACAACGAACCTAGATTAAATCTACATAGTGACTTCGAGTGAAAATATAGCCTTGGGCAATTGTTTTGTAGGTCGGACTTCAGTCTGACAACCGTTAAGCGGGTGATTATGCTGATAGGCCAATAAAACCTGCAGCGGGTATTATGTTGTTGAACTGTTTTTGTGTTGAAAATGGTTAAATTTTATTTAACTTGTTGGACTGAAGTCCAACCTACATCGAACCGATATCAATCCCACATTCAACCTATCTCTAGCCTACAACGAACCTAGATTAAATCTACATAGTCACATCTAGTGAAAATATAACCTTGGGCAATTGTTTTGTAGGTCGGACTTCAGTCCGTCAACCGTTAAGCGGGTGATTATGCTGATAGGCCAATAAAACCTGTAGCGGGTATTATGTTGTTGAACTGTTTTTGTGTTGAAAATGGTTAAATTTCATTTAACTTGTTGGACTGAAGTCCAACCTACATCAAGCATCCAACCAACCTAGATTAAACCTACATCAAGCCCACATCGAACCTACAACCAATCTAGATTAAATCTACATAGTGACTTTGAGTAAAAATATAGCTTTGGCAATTGTTTTGTAGGTCGGACTTCAGTCTGACAACCGTTAAGCGGGTGATTATGCTGATAGGCCAATAAAACCTGTAGCGGGTATTATGTTGTTGATCTGTTTTTATGTTGAAAATGGTTAAATTTTATTTAACTTGTTGGACTGAAGTCCAACCTACATCCAGCCGAAATATAACCGACATCCAGCCCACCTCCAATCTAGATTAAACCTAGATTAAACCTAGATTAAATCTACATAATGACTTTGAGTGAAAATATAGCCTTGGGCAATTGTTTTGTAGGTCGGACTTCAGTCTGACAACCGATAAGCGGGTGATTATGCTGATAGGCCAACAAACCCCTGCAGCAGGCATTATGTTGTTGATCAGTTTAGAAAAGGTGGCATGGTAATAGTAGTGTTATCTGCTGAGTATCTTTACCGTTTTTGATAGAGGTTTATCGCTTTTCTGTTTTTCTTTAGGGTCAAAATTTCTGACTTGGCTGACTCTTGAGTACGATTTACTTTTTCAATAAGTTGGCTGTCGAGTGCCGCCATAGTTTGCAGTTCTGCAAGGTGTAATTGCAATTCTTCTGGGCTAAAGTGTTCGAATAACTGATAAATTTTATCTTCTCTGTGCTTTATTAATTTAAGCAGCTTTGCTGTATTAATTTGCTCGCTGTTATCGTGGCTGGTTGACTCTGCAATCGACTTTTTATTCTCTCCTACACTGTCTATTCCACTCTCTATTCTGCCCTCTGTTCCACTCTCTACTTTATTCTCACTCTGACCCTGAATATCTGCGGTATCTAAAAGCTTAAGGAGCAGTTTAGATACCTCAATAATATCAGTTAAATTTTCAA
The DNA here is from genome assembly GCF_014077185.1 of Colwellia sp. MB02u-10. NCBI lineage: Bacteria > Pseudomonadati > Pseudomonadota > Gammaproteobacteria > Alteromonadales > Colwelliaceae > Colwellia > Colwellia sp. MB02u-10. Next base: position 49,499 of record NZ_JACGVK010000105.1, on the reverse strand, counting down.
TGGCTGTTAAAGCCACTAGAAGCTTACTTCTTGTTGAGTATCAAGGGGTATGTTATCCCAGCCTGACTTAATAGGGATTAATATTTGAGCAATTTCATTAAGTTTATCAATATCATTACTTAAGCTAGCGGCTAGTAATTGTTCTGAGCAATAAACGTAGATAGAGGCTAAATTATTGGATATTTCTCCGCCTTGTTTAAAATCAAGTGAGGCTTGTAATACACCTATAATGGAAATGGCGTTTGAAATCTCAGCGCCTTTTTTAGCGTAATTTTTTTGGTTAATAGCGCCTTTAGCGGTAGCAATGTTATCGAGTAATTTTTGAAACAACATGGCAACCAATTGATAAGGTGACGCTTGTTGAGCTGTGCTTTTGTTAACTTGTTGATATTTTTTTAATGACGCGTGAATCATAGATATCTCCAGCTGTAAGACAATAATCTATTATACTAAAATACATTAGATTTAAAATTGAATATTATAAATTATAGTAAAGCTTGGTTATTAATGGTGACTGCAAAACCTTCGCTTTTAGCCTTTTCGTAAGCGGCGAGTAACACACCGTGCTCAATGGCTTTAGGGTCTGCAACTATGCCGTTATCGGCCACTTCAATATTGTCCCAACCGCGTGTTACTAAATAGTCTTCTATCTGCACAAGCTGCTCTTCTAGCGGCATATTTACTGAGAACATATTGAACTCGTATCTGTCGCCTTTTTGAAAGCTGCCATTATCTTTCATAAGCTCAGCTGTGCCATTAATAATTAACATCGAATATTCCTACTAAATTTTATTTCTAATCGTGTTGCTCAGACAAGCTTATTTCATGCCACTTTTGATTTAGACTTAAAAAAAACAGTATTGTAATGAAATATAAGCAATTATCTGCTTGTTTAAATACCAAAATCATTCAAGTGATTATAGGTAAGCTTAGTTGTTGTTTTTTTGACATGGCGTTAATAGGGCGTTTTTTACTTGTGTGCATGTGAGTATTAACCGCAAGCTATTTTCGTTGTTTACCCTGTATCGGCTGGCTTCTTTTTTACTTTAACTGACAATAAAATGACAGACAAGTGTCAATTTATTGTTGATTAATCACGGCAGCAAGTGAATAATGGCGGCAGCTTATAATAATAAATGACTTGTTAGGCTCTACGTAAGGTCAAAAGTAAGATCAAAAAACGCAAGATGAGCAAACGTGAAGTCAACAAATACAAAGGCAAACAATGCAAGAGAAAAAATATATTTTAGTCGTCGATAATGATGCGACAAGACGCCACCAAATAGAAACAGTTTTAGCTTTTGTTGGCGAGTATTTTCATGTTTTTGCTGAAGAAGAAATTGATCAATATCTAGCTGAAGTGCCGAATGTTCTGACCATTATTTTATGTGGTGACGTTTCTGAAAAGTTACAAAATATTATTAAATCTCAGCCAACCTATCCTTTTATTTATCATGATTTTATTGATAAAAAACAATTGAGTGGTTATGTCAACGTGATTGGTGAATTAACCACACCGCTAAATTATGCACAATTGACCGAGTTAGTGCACCATAGTCACCAGTACCATAATAACCTGCCGTCAAAACGTGGTTTTAATCGTCCAAACTCTTTATTTCGCTCTTTGGTGGGTACGAGTAGTGCAATGCAAGAGGTACGATTTTTAATTGAACAAGTGGCTTCTACTTCGGCCAGTGTTTTGATTTTAGGCGAGTCGGGCACAGGTAAAGAGGTGGTCGCGCGTAATATTCATAACTTGTCAGAGCGAAGCAAAGGGCCATTTGTGCCGGTTAATTGTGGTGCTATTCCCGCTGATTTATTAGAAAGTGAACTGTTTGGCCATGAAAAAGGGGCATTTACCGGTGCTATTTCTACGCGCAAAGGTCGCTTTGAAATGGCGGAAGGCGGCACACTATTTCTCGATGAAATTGGTGATATGCCACAACCCATGCAAGTAAAATTATTACGTGTGTTACAAGAACGAACCTTTGAACGGGTAGGTGGTGCTAAAAGTTTAAAAGCTAATGTGCGAATTGTTGCAGCGACACATCAACATTTAGAAGACATGATTAAAACTAATCATTTTCGTGAAGATCTTTACTATCGATTAAATGTTTTTCCTATCGAAACTCCGTCGCTAAGAGAGCGAAAAGAAGATATTCCACTCTTGTTGCAAGAGCTTATTTCACGATTTTCTGCTGAGCAAGGGCAGTCAGTGCGCTTTACTGAACAAGCGATTGAATCGTTAAAAGAGCATACCTGGGCCGGTAATGTGAGAGAACTCTCCAATTTAATTGAACGTATGATTATTATGTATGGCGAGCAGGTGGTTAATGTTGGACAACTACCGTTGAAGTATCAACACTTAGACATAGATGATTATCAACCTGAATATCCTGAAGAGTTACAAGAACGTGAAGCGATTAATGAAATGTTTTCAGGTGCTGATTATGACGATGAAGAAGAGGCTATAGCACAAACAAGCTCAGCAGATGCGAGCGCTGATAGTGGCAATATCCTTGATGTGTTGCCCAATAATGGTCTGAACCTAAAAGAGTATTTAGCTGATTTAGAAATTTCCTTGATTAACCAAGCCTTAGGTAAAAATGATTGGGTTGTTGCTCGTTCAGCTGAGCTTTTAGGTATGCGCCGCACTACCTTGGTAGAGAAAATGCGTAAATATAATCTCCAGAAAGTCAGTTAATTATTCATTCATAGCTATCAGCGCTAGGTAACAGCAAGACAAGTTAGCGCTGCTTTGTTAGCTTGATTGCGTAAAACGCCCTTGAAATAATGATTATTTCAAGGGCGTTTTACTTTTTAGCTCAGCCAATAAAGTCAGTTATACCCATTGTTTAAATACGCATTGTTTAAATAGACATTGTTTAAATAGACATTGTTTAAATACAGATGGTAATAGCGCTTTTAGCTCGCCGTTCAGTGTTCTTTTAACGCTTTGATGATGTTAGCCATTTTATTGACAGCCAATTTTAATCGAAATAATGTGCTTTAGTTACTGAATAATATCAGTTTAATTGGTTGGCATGCTTAATGCTTTGTTCGAGTGTACTTCCTTACTCGGGTAAAATATTATGGCACTTGCCTATTCGACATCGACCAATTCTTCTTCAGCCAATTCTGCGCTGAATCGTGTAGTAACTTCATTTGATGAGGTTAGTCTTAAACGCGAGCAATCCAATCGACTAGAAAGCGAAAACTACGCGGGTGAATTGGCGTACTTACGTCAACAAAACAAACAACTGCAACACGTTATTGATGTTATGCCAACGGGGATGATCATGCTTGATGGCAACGGTATTGTGGTGAAAATTAATGACAGCGCTAAACGTTTGCTTGATGAGCCCATTTTGGGTCAACCTTGGTTTGGTGTGATTAAACGCTCTTTTAAACCCCGCGCTGATGATTGGCACGAGGTTTCGTTAAATGATGGTCGCCGGGTAAAATTAGAAATTACCACTTTAGGTGGTCAACCTGGGCAGTTGATCATGATCACTGATTTAACCGAAACGCGACTTTTACAAGATAAGCTTGGCCAATTACAGCGACTATCGTCTTTAGGGCGTATGGTGTCAAAATTGGCTCATCAAATTCGTACGCCCTTATCGGCTGCCATGTTGTATGGCGCTAATCTACGCAATAAAAAACTTAGCCCTGATGCACGGGTTAATTTTCAAGACAAATTAATGTTACGCCTACATGACTTAGAGCAGCAAGTTAATGACATGTTGTTGTTTGCTAAAAGTGGCAGTAAAGCGGTTGTTGAACCGCTTAATATCAACCAACTGATTGAGCAAGCCAAGCAAGCCATTGAGCCGCAAGTGAGTCAAGCTGGCGCAAAAGTTAATCTGCACTTTTGCCAACAAGGCTGTGAAATTTTAGGCAATATGAGTGCTTTGTCGGGGGCAATTCACAACTTAATACACAATAGTTTATCTGTCATTAAAGCCAATGCCGTTATCAACATTAGTGCTTACTGTCAGGACGAATATGCCTATATTAGTGTGCGTGATAATGGCCCTGGCATTAGTGGTGAGCTAGCCGATAAAATATTCGAACCTTTTTATACCTCAAGAAGCCAAGGCACAGGTTTAGGCCTAGCGGTGGTAAAATCTGTCACTAATGCACACCAAGGTGAAGTGAGCTTGTTAAGTCAGCCAGGTGAAGGGGCACATTTTTGTATGAAAATACCTTTACTGGTCAGTGAAGAGACTAACACGGCATTTTTGTCTAAGGAGCTTAGTCATGAGCACAAGTAAAATAATGGTTGTTGAAGATGATGCCGGACTGAGAGAGGCACTGGTTGATACTTTGCTGTTAGCGGGCTATCAATGTTTAGCCGTAGACTCAGGCGAAGACGCACTGATAAAACTTAAGTCGCATAACGTCGATTTAGTGGTGAGTGATGTACATATGGGCGGCATGTCAGGCCTGTCGTTATTGAAAAGTATTCGCCATAACTATCCAAAATTGCCAGTATTGATCATGACCGCCTATGGCACTATTGATGATGCTGTACAGGCCATGCGAGACGGTGCACGCAATTATATGGCCAAACCCTTTGCGCCAGAAGTTTTACTGAATATGGTCAGTCAGTATGTGCCGTTACAAGTGAATGATGGTGGTGATCCTGTTGTGGCTGATGCGCAAAGTCTTGAGTTATTAAAGCTCGCCAAAAAAGTGGCAAATACTGACGCCTCTGTGATGGTTTTGGGACCTAGTGGCTCAGGTAAAGAAGTGCTGGCACAATATATTCACAATTACTCACCACGTAGCCAAGCGCCTTTTATCGCGATTAACTGTGCGGCTATTCCTGAAAATATGCTTGAAGCCACTTTATTTGGTTATGAAAAAGGCGCTTTTACGGGCGCTATTCAAGCTTGTCCGGGTAAGTTTGAACAAGCGCAAGGCGGCACTATTTTACTTGATGAAATAACAGAAATGGACTTAAGTTTACAAGCCAAAATTTTACGCGTGTTGCAAGAGCGAGAAGTAGAACGCATAGGTGGACGTAAAACCATCAGCTTAGATGTCAGAGTAATAGCCACCAGTAATCGCGATTTAAAAGCCGCGGTGCAAAGTGGTATTTTTAGAGAAGACTTATATTATCGACTGAATGTATTCCCATTAACCTGGTTGCCACTTAATGAACGCCGAGATGACATTCTGCCCTTGGCGACACATCTTATTAGCCGTATTTGTCAAAAAGACGGTAATGTTATTCCTGAATTCACCGTCGCCGCGCGTAGTAAATTACTGGCTTACGACTGGCCGGGTAATGTGCGAGAGTTAGACAATGTTATTCAACGGGCGTTAATTTTACAAAGTGATCGTTGCATTGATGCGAATGATTTATTGATCGATGATTTTGAAACCCACAAGGTAGCAAGTGAGGCAGTAGACGCTGAAAAAAACGACAAACTCGGCAGTGAACTTAAACTACAAGAACATCAAATAATATTAGACACTTTGCATGCTTGTCGCGGCAGTCGTAAAGATGTGGCTGAGCGTTTAGGTATTAGTCCACGCACCTTACGTTATAAAATTGCGCGTATGCGTGATAGTGGTATTAATATCCCACTTTAAAAAAATAGGCTTAGTACCTGTTTGTAACAAAAAAACGACGCTTTAACGTCGTTTTTTTCGTTTCATTAATTATTTATTTATATTTACTATATTTATTTATTTTCAGTTTCTATCTGATTTTAAAGTCTTTTTAAAAACTTTAAAAGATATTCTAGCTTTTTTATCAGGTGATTTTTTCAATATTTTGCGATATTATTTAGCTTGGCACTATGCTTGCTTTAGTCTTAGGTAACATTAAGTAACAAGAAATTGACGAAAGCGAGATAGCCATGGATATTAAAACTAATTCTTTATACGCCCAAATGCAAAGCATGTCGATGGAAGCTATGGGTAATAAACTACCCATAGGTGAAGCAAATGGCATGGGCACACCACCGGTGAGCAAAGCCGGTAGTGACTTTGGTAGCTTGTTAAAAGATGCTGTAAATAATGTCAATGAGCTACAACAAGATGCGGGTGCAAAGCGTACCGCTTTTGAACTTGGCGATCGCAGTGTTACTTTGGCTGACACTATGATTTCGGCGTCAAAGGCAGGTATTGCTTTCGATGCGACCGTTCAGGTGCGTAATAAGTTTGTTGAAGCTTATAAAGAAATTATGAGCATGCCAGTATAGCGGCTCAGTGGTTAAGCATAAAACGATAGTGACGCGGAGAGAAGTAAGTGGCAGATTCAACAAACAACACAAATTTAACCTTGGCAGATGGTAACAATGATTTAGTCGCCAATGATAGTTCAGATGATGTTGGTGAACAAAAGTCAGGTTTAGCCGCTGCTATGGGTAATGTTGATTTTCTACGTCAAATGACCATAGTGATTGCGCTAGCGATTTGTTTCGCGATTGCTGTGTTTGTTATCATGCTAGCCAATGAAGCCGAATATCGTTTTTTAACTAAATTGCCGACCGAGCAATTGATTAAAACCATGGATTTTCTGGACAGCAAGCAAGTTGAATACCGTCAAGAAAACAACACAATATCGGTAGAAAGTAACCAATACCAAGATGTTAAGTTGATGCTAGCTCGTGGCGGCCTAAGTGGTGCGCCTTCTGAAGGCAGCGAAATTCTTATGCAAGATATGGGGTTTGGTGTGAGTCAACGGCTTGAAACTGAACGTTTAAAGCATTCTAGAGAGCAGCAACTTGCCCGAACCATTGAAGAGTTAAAATCTATTTCACGCGCTCGAGTTTTATTAGCCATTCCGCGTGAAAATGTTTTCGCTAAACGTGAGAAAAACCCGTCAGCTACTGTGGTACTGACCTTGAGTCGGGGTCGTCTGCTATCTGAAGAAGAAGTTGACGCTGTAGTAGATATTGTCGGATCGGCCGTGCAAAGTTTATCGCCCAATCGGGTCACGGTGACTGACCAAAATGGTCGTTTATTAAATTCTGGCTCACAAAATTCTGTGTCGTCACGCTCACGTAAAGAATTCGAAATTGAACAAAAACGCGAAGCAGAATATATGAATAAGATTGATTCGATCTTAATTCCAGTAGTAGGTTTAGGTAACTTTACCGCACAAGTTGACGTGGCCATGGACTTTACCAATACCGAAGAAACTCAACGACGTTATAATTCAGATTTACCAGCTTTGCGCAGCGAAATGAAAGTTGAAGATAATACCATTGGTGGTTTACTGGGTGGTATTCCAGGTGCGTTAACTAATCAACCACCACTGGACAGTAATATTCCCGAAGATGCTACGGGCAATGCTCAACAGCAAACCATGCCGGGCCGCAAACATACAGAGTCGACACGTAATTATGAACTCGACGAGGCTATTAGCTATACCAAACAACAAACTGGCGTTATTCATCGCATTAGTGTCTCTGTTGCCTTAGATTACTTGTCTGAGCTCAATGCTGAAGGTGAGCCTGTACCCACACCACGCTCTGTACAAGAAATGGCCAATATTCGTCGTTTATTGCAAGGCAGTATTGGTTTTAATTTACAACGTGGTGATTCATTAGAGGTGGTTACTTTACCGTTTTCTCGTCCAGAAATTATAGCTGTGGCTCCACTAGCCTGGTGGAAAGATCCTACTATTTATAAATATGCAAAATTGCTTGGGGCGGTTATCTTAATTGCTATTCTGTTTATTGCGGTGGTGCGTCCGATGTTAAAACGCCTAATTCACCCGGAAAAAACCCCGAGTGATTACGGTGATAAGTCGCTTGATAGTCATGTCGATTTGGGTGATGAAACCATGGATATGTTGTCATCTGAGTTAGATGCTAGCTCAATTGGCTTTGCTCCTGATGGTAGTTTACAATTGCCTGATTTACATCGTGATGGCGATATATTAAAGGCGGTACGGGCCTTAGTGGCAAACGAGCCAGAATTATCATCGCAAGTCGTTAAAAGTTGGTTAACCGAAAATGAGTGATGAAAACCAAGAACTAGCAGAGCAACAATCGTCTAGCTATGACGTCAATAAACTTGACGGCGCCGAAAAAGCTGCGATTTTATTGTTGAGCCTTTCAGAAGAAGATGCTGCACAAATACTCAAACACTTAGAGCCGAAGCAAGTGCAAAAAGTGGGTATGATCATGGCCGGTATGGAAGATTTCACTCAACAAAAAATTACCGCCGTGCATAAGTTATTTATTAACGAAATTCAAAATTTTTCTACTATTGGTTTCAAAAGTGAAGAGTTTGTTCGCAAAGCATTAACCGCAGCATTAGGCGAAGATAAAGCGGGTAACCTTATTGATCAAATTGTCAAAGGTGGTGGTGCTAAGGGCCTTGATTCTTTGAAATGGATGGACTCGAAGCAAGTGGCGAACATTATTCGTAATGAACATCCTCAAATTCAAACCATCGTTTTATCTTACCTTGAACCGGATCAATCAGCAGAAATACTGACCCAGTTCGCCGACAAAGTACGCTTGGATCTTATGATGCGTATTGCTAATTTAGAAGAAGTTCAACCCGCGGCATTACAAGAATTAAATGAGATCATGGAAAAACAATTTGCCGGTCAAGCGGGTGCACAAGCCGCGAAAATGGGCGGCCTGAAAGCGGCTGCAGACATTATGAACTATTTAGATAATAATGTTGAAGGTATGTTGATGGCTTCAATTCGTGAACATGACGAAGAAATGAGCCAACAAATACAAGACCTTATGTTTGTCTTTGAAAACCTTGCTGATGTTGACGATCGAGGTATCCAAGCCATTTTAAGAGAAGTTCAGCAAGATGCGCTAATGAAAGCAATAAAAGGTGCTGACGAAGCCTTAAAAGAAAAAATTATGGCCAATATGTCTAAACGTGCTGCAGAAATGCTAGCGGATGATCTTGAAGTGATGGGCCCAGTACGCATTAGTGAAGTTGAAGCAGCGCAAAAAGAAATTTTGGCGGTTGCACATCGATTATCTGATGCCGGTGAAATTATGCTTGGTGGCGGCGGTGGCGGCGATGAATTCTTATAATCAAACATCAGAGAGTGTAAAGTAATGGCAGCAGATTCTGAGCCAAGCACTGGGGCGATGCCCGCAAAACAAATTGAACAAGTTGATACCTGGTCAGCACCTAATGTGCAACCAGACGAAGATACAAACGTTAGTAAAACTAATGCCTTAGGCCAGTCAATGAATTGGCGTTATGAGCCACCAGAAGAGACAGAAGTGAATGAGCCTGTGCCGTTAAAGGCACAAGATATAGAAGACATTCGCCAAGCCGCATTTGAAGAAGGCTTTAATGAGGGGAAAGCAGACGGTTTTGCTAAAGGTTTTGATGAAGGTAAAACCAGTGGTCATGAAGCGGGTCTTATTTCAGGTAGTGAAGAAGGTGTGATACAAGGTTTAGCTGAAGGTAAAGAAACCAGCGAACAACAAATCGCAGCGATGCAAATCCTATTAGACCAATTACATCAGCCTTTGCTTAATGTTGAAAAAAATGTTGAAGCGCAACTATTACAGTTAGTCGTGCAACTAACCCAAGCGGTGACTAAGCACGAAGCGAAAACTAACCCAGATATTTTATTATCGGCGATCGCTGAAGGTATTAAAGCCTTACCGGCACAAGAGTCTCAAACCCAAATTTTATTGCATCCCACAGACATTAAGTTAGTAGAAGCACAATTTGGCGCAGCACATATCCAAGAACAAGGTTGGCGTTTATTGGCTGCTCCACAATTGAGCCCCGGGAGTTGCCAAATTGAAAACAGTACCTCTAATATTGATCTAAGTGTTAAGTCACGCTTGAATGAGGTTTTGGACTCGTTTTTGCAAGACGCTTTATATCAATAAAGCGAACCTCAATAAAAATAAGTCATGAAGCTTACAAACATAAACCCGACACACATTAACTGTGTAGCGACAGATATTGTCCTGTTAACACTCTATTAATAAGCGTAAAAATTTCTATGGTTGATATAAATCGCATAACTGAACGTTTAAAAAATAGTGAAAAGTTTATTCACCCGCACAGTGTCTCTGTTGCTGGGCGTTTAGTGCGTGTGGTGGGCTTAACTTTAGAAGCGGTCGGTGTTAAAGCCGCAGTTGGTAGCCAATGTTTGGTGGAAACATCACAAGGCGAGCTGATTGCAGAAATTGTTGGTTTTGCCCAAGAGATAACGTTTTTAATGCCAGAACAAAGCTTGCAAGGGGTATTACCTGGCGCACGAGTTGTGCCTTTGTCGACTAAAGCACGTTTACCCTTATCAATGGACTTATTAGGCCGAGTTATTGACGGTGTTGGTAAACCGCTTGACGGTAAAGGGCCGATTAAAGCCTCTGATAGTTATCAATATGACAGTACACCGATCAATCCTCTATCACGACGCGCCATTACAGAGCCTCTAGATGTTGGAGTGCGCTCGATTAACAGTTTTCTAACCGTTGGTGTTGGGCAACGAATGGGGTTGTTTGCGGGCTCAGGTGTCGGTAAAAGTGTGCTGTTAGGTATGATGACACGTGGCACAAACGCTGATGTTATTGTGGTAGGGTTAATTGGCGAGCGTGGACGAGAAGTTAAAGAGTTTATTGAAGAAATTTTGGGTGAAGAAGGTCGAGCGCGTTCTGTGGTGGTGGCAGCACCTGCCGATAATTCAGCGTTAATGCGGCTTAAGGGCTGTGAAACCGCAGTGCAAATCAGCGAATACTTTCGTGACCAAGGTTTAAATGTTTTATTACTGGTAGATTCACTGACGCGTTATGCACAAGCGCAGCGCGAAATAGCACTAGCGGTAGGCGAGCCACCAGCAACGAAAGGTTATCCGCCATCAGTTTTCTCTAAATTACCCCAACTCGTTGAGCGAGCTGGCAATGGCGGGGAGGGCCAAGGTTCAATCAGTGCATTTTTTACTGTCTTAACCGAAGGTGATGATTTACAAGACCCGATTGCTGATGCTGCCCGTGCCATTTTAGACGGTCATATTGTTTTGTCACGAAAATTAGCTGATGCTGGGCATTATCCAGCGGTTGATATTGAAGGCTCAATTAGTCGAGTTATGCCGATGGTAACCAGCCAAGAACATCAGCAACTTGCCAGGCAACTGCGGCAGATTTATGCCTTATATCAAGAAAATAAAGATTTGATTGCCATTGGCGCCTACAGCAGAGGTACGGATCCAAGAATAGATCAATCGATTGATTTGCAACCCGTAATTCAATTTTTTTTGCAGCAAAAAACGCTTGAAATTATTCCTTATGATCAAAGTTTAACTCAGCTGCAGGAAGTATTAGCGGCAGCGCAAGCTCATGCCAATAAAAATCAGTAGACACAATAACGCATAGGTCACTAAACCGATGAAACAGTTGAACACCTTATATAAGTATGAACTTGATAAAGAACAAAAAGCCTCACAAGCATTACAAGTGGCAGAGGTCGATTATGAACAAAACAAAGCGCGTTTAAAAAGTGTTAGCGATTATCGTTTAGAATATATGCGCCGGCTTAATCAGCGTTCAATCGAGGGTATTGATAGTGCAACATATAGCCATTTTCATGCTTTTATCGCGAAACTAGATAACGCCTCTCAACAGGTTAAAGTTGCGGTTCATCAAGCTAAAGCATTAGTTGATACGCGAAAAAAACAATGGTTAGAGCAAAGGCAAAAAATACAAGCGGTAGAATTACTACGTAATAAAAAGCTTGCTGCCCTGCAATTAGTCGCGAATAAAAAAGAACAAAAAATGTTTGATGAAATGGCGACACAACAATTTGTTCGTCGCCGTCGCTAAACTCCGCGATGTTCATACTAGAGACAATAGATTAAGTACTTGAGTAAAACCCATGAGCATCAAGATATAAACTCAAGGTTTGTTATTGATGTTTATATACTCAGTTAATTTTAAGATTTATCGCCTAGATTTATGTTGTTATTGTATTGTCAGCTCTTTTGAAAGTTAGTTTTGGAATGAATATTGCTTAATTAACTATAGAAATAATTTATTAAATTGCGCTTAAGTCTACATTTAAGAAAGGTCTGTTATGTCTCAAATAAATATATTGTCTACTGATGCTGGCCAAAGCCCCGACACCTCTGGTGCTAAAGGTAGTTTGTCAATAAAAAGTCAAGCTAAAAGCAACGCATTTAATGATGCGATGGAGCAACACTATGCCAGAAAAAAAGCGGAAGAATCAGAAGGAAATACTGAGCCATATGGCAATTTTGTCTCTAAAGCGGCAGAACAACACCAAGAGGCTTTAAAACGCGAGCGTTTATCCAAAGGTAATGAGGCTGATGATGCCCGTACTTTACCTGTGCCTTTACCGATAGACGATGCCGAGACTCTCTCTGCGCCAAACGCTGAGCTAAAATCCTATCTTGGCTTTCAAACTCAAACTGAACATCAAGCCGAAGCCCAAAATGGCTTAGCGACCGATGTTGAAAATGATGACGCGGTTGATTTATTAAAAATGTTAAGTGGAGCAGAGCAATTATTGACAAAATCTACAGCAAATAATGCTGTTGAAGGGACAGTGCAGGGCGGCGGCGTTACATCAGGCTATATGCAAACAACAACTGCTGGCACAACGCCATTAAAGAGTGAGCAAGGTAGCATTGATGATGCCGAGCTAATGGCAAAGCAAGCCGGCATAAAAGCATTAACTGAAGAAGGCAATGCCGGCTTAGATAAAGCCCAAGATATTGACCAAATAACTAACAATAGCGCATTACAAAATAGTGCCAGCGATAAAGCGAGTGAATTTAAACTTGGTAGCGATATCGAAGCACCACAAACTCACCTCGTTAATCAAAGTACAGCGACTGTGGCAACGACATCGGTTACAGATGCAAAACTTGATGTTACTCAGAAAACAGTGATCAATGAAGACTTTGATAAATTAGCCAGTGCCATGCTTGATGCACAAAAAACCTCTAAAACTGAGAGCGATAAGCTAACACCACAAGTTGAGAAAGTGCCGTCAGTTTTTAATCAAACCTTAGTCGATCAAGCCAAGCCGCTGACAAGTGCTGCGGAATTAGCTGCCCAGCAAGAGCAAAGTTTTGAAAGTACGGTTAATCAATTAACGACAAATACTGTCTCCACACAAAAATCATTTGCCACTATGCAGACTGAGACTATTGCTATTTACCGTAAAGATTTTGCTGACGCTGTTAAAGATAAAGTGATGGTGATGATCAACCAAAAAATTCAACAAGTGGAAATTCAACTTGACCCACCAGAGATGGGCAATATTCATGTGCGAGTGAATTTACAAAATGAGCAAGCCGCGGTGCAATTTGTGGTGCAAAACCAGCAAGCAAGAGAGGCTTTAGAGCAAAACATGGGCAAGTTACGCGATATGTTAGCTGAAAACGGTGTTGATGTTGGGGAGGCAAATATCGAACAGCGCGAAGCAAAAGAGCAAAATGGTCATGGTTTTGACAGCCAGTCTAACAGTGGTCAAAATGCCCAGTCGGCTGAAGATAATTTTAGTGAAAATGATAACGCCATGGTGAATGTGCTCAAAGCTTCGTCAACCGGTATCGATTACTATGCTTAATTCATTAATACACTGACAATACTTGATAAACCCTTTGGATTAGCAGCTATTCAACGATATAGTTTAACAATAGATATAAGAATTCTTCACAGGTAGGAACCATGGCCGACGAAAAAGAACTTAAGCTGGATAACCCAGATAAGAAAAAAAAGTTGATTATCATTATCGCTATTGTTGCCGTTTTAGCTATTGCTAGCGGTGTGGCTGCGTTTTTTATCTTTGGTGGTGATAATGACATTTCACAAGCTGAGATAGATGCCGCTTTAGACACAGGCGCTGAAAACACAGAGGTAAAAGGCGCAGGTGCTGAACTTGGCTCAGCTTTGTATGTGCCTATGCCAAGACATTTTCGCTTTAATGCACCGGGAACCGCTCGCGATCGCTTTGTTGAAATTCGTGTACAGCTGTTGGTACGAGGTATTGAAAATGAAGAAACCGCTAAAAAACATGTCCCCTTAATTGAAAGTGCCTTGTTAGGTGTTTTCTCAACGTCGAATGCTGATGATCTAGCAACAAGTGCAGGAAAAATAGCTTTAAAGCAAAAGTCTTTAGTGGCAGTTCAGAAAATAATGACTGAAATCGAGGGGAGTGCAGTGGTTGAAAAAGTACTCTTTACCGGCTTTGTCATGCAGTAATACCTTTGAAGAAAAATAGCCGCTGATAGATTGCTTGGTTGATTGAAGCTTTTGATTGAATTTTTGATTAAACTTTTGCTTAAGTTAACGGCTATGGTTTGTGAACAGTGTAACTAAACTAACAAGATAAAGAGACTATTGAGTGAGTGATTTATTATCTCAAGATGAAATTGATGCACTTTTACACGGTGTTGATGATGTTGAAGAAGATGAAACTGTAGAGGACTCTGCCAATTCAGGAGAGACCTCTGATTACGATTTTTCTTCGCAAGATCGCCTTGTTCGTGGTCGTATGCCAACGTTGGAGATGATCAACGAACGTTTTGCACGTCATATGCGTATTAGTTTATTTAATATGATGCGTCGCACCGCAGAAGTTTCTATTAACGGTATCCAAATGATCAAGTTTGGAGAATACGTACATACTTTATTTGTGCCAACCAGTTTAAATATGGTGCGCTTTCGGCCTTTAAAAGGCACCGCATTAATTACCATGGAAGCGCGACTAGTTTTTATATTAGTGGACAATTTTTTTGGTGGTGATGGTCGATATCATGCAAAAATTGAAGGTCGTGAATTTACCCCTACTGAACGCCGTATTGTGCAAATGTTGTTAAAAATTATCTTTGAAGATTACAAAGTAGCCTGGTCACCGGTGATGGATGTTTCATTTGAATATCTTGATTCAGAAGTTAACCCGTCGATGGCAAATATTGTTAGCCCAACTGAAGTGGTGGTGATTAGTTCTTTTCATATTGAACTTGATGGTGGTGGTGGCGATTTTCATGTGGTTTTACCCTACGCCATGTTAGAGCCTATTCGTGAATTACTTGATGCCGGTTTACAATCTGACAAAGAAGATACTGATATGCGTTGGTCGAAGGCCCTGCGTGATGAAATTATGGACGTGTCGGTCGAGATATCAACTAAATTCATCGAAGTGACCTTGCCATTACAAAAAATTATGGACCTGAAAGCCGGTGACATTATTCCCATTGTGATGCCTGAACATATTACTGTGTTAGTAGAAAAATTACCGTCATTTAGGGCTAAACTTGGTCAAAGTCGTAATAATTTAGCGCTGAAAATAGAATCAAAAATTAAGCGTCCGGAATCAGTTAAATCAGAGCTCACTATCTTGACTAAAGGTGGTAAGCGTTTAGACAGTGATGCAGAGCTGCATTTATTAGACGATTATTTATAACAAGCCTGAGTAATTATATTGATAAATCATATTAATAAAACCGGATTGATAAAACAAGATTGATTAACTGTAGTGTAAAAGTTGTATAACGGCATAATAGAAAATAACAAACGAGTAGTGTAAGTATTGTGACGCTACTCGATGAAAATTGAGGAAAAATAGTATGAGTACAGAAAACAAAGATGAATTAGGTATGTGGGATGAAGCGATGGATGAGCAAGCTAATGCAGAAACGGCTAAAGCGGTTGAATTGGAAGAGTTACAAGAAGATAGTGGTAATGTTTCAGGTGTAGAAAAGAGTAAGCTCGATGCGATTTTAGACATACCTGTCACTATTTCTATGGAAGTAGGGCGCAGTCATATTAGTATTCGAAACTTGCTACAGCTGAACCAAGGCTCGGTTGTTGAACTTGACCGCGTTGCAGGTGAATCATTAGATGTGATGGTTAATGGGACCTTAATTGCTCATGGTGAAGTGGTTGTGGTTAACGATAAATTTGGTATTCGCTTGACTGATGTTATTAGCCAAGTGGAACGTATTAAAAAGTTAAAATAGTCACTAATGAAAAAAACTTTATCAGGACTTTTTAGCTGGTTAGCCTTTGCAGCCTTTGCCCATGCACAAGAGGTTGTTAGCGATGTTGCTTTAACTGAGGATGCTCCGGTTGAAGTGGGTAAGCATATTGCCGCTAATATGAATTCTATGAGCATGATTATGTCATTACTGATGGTGCTTGCGGTGATTGTTATTAGTGCCATGATATTAAAACGTTTTCAAGGTGTAGGTCAAACTCACCATGGCTTAAAAATAGTCACAAGTTTACACCTTGGGGCAAAAGAGAAGTTAGTGGTGGTGCAAGCTGGAGATAAACAATTGTTGCTTGGGGTCACCACACAGCAAGTTACCTTGTTAGAAACCCTTGATGAACCCTTGGTGAATGCTAAAGAAAACAGTGTTGATTTTGCTCAGTCGTTAGCAAAACTATTCAAACAGAAAGCTATAAAAACCTATGATAAAAAAAAATAAAAAATCATTATTATCGTTAAACAAAATCGTCACTTTACTGTTGACGATGTTGTCGTTTTTACTCATTAGCAATACTAGTTTTGCCGCCGATGGCCTTTCATTATCAGCGTTAACCTTGACCACTAATCCGGATGGTTCGCAAGAATACTCAGTTACCTTACAAATATTAATTTTTATGACCGCGCTAGGTTTCATACCGGCAGCGGTGATCATGATGACGTCGTTTACCCGCATTGTGGTGGTTATGGCGATTTTACGGCAAGCTTTTGGTTTACAACAAACGCCGTCTAATCAGGTCATTATTGGTATTACTTTGTTTATGACCTTATTTATTATGACGCCAGTCTATAACGAAATTAATGACCGTGCGATTCAACCTTATTTACAAGACCAATTAACCTCGGTTGAAGCGATTAATAAAGCTAAAGTGCCATTACGGGCGTTTATGTTAGAGCAAACTCGCATTAAAGATCTGGATACCTTGGCCCAAATGGCGGGTATAACACAAGTTGATAAACCGACAGATTTACCCATGACAGTGATCATTCCAGCCTTTGTTATTAGTGAGTTAAAAACCGCATTTCAAATTGGCTTTATGTTATTTATCCCTTTTTTAATCATAGATTTAGTGGTGGCCAGTATCTTAATGGCGATGGGGATGATGATGCTATCGCCGATGATCGTATCTTTGCCGTTTAAGTTAATGCTATTTGTGCTGATTGATGGCTGGAATTTAGTGATAGGCACACTGGCAACAAGTTACGGTATGGGAGCCACGTAATGGGTCCTGAGGTATTTGTTGATATTTTACGAGATGCACTGTTTCTAGTGATTGTACTGGTGAGTGCCGTTATTGTGCCAAGCCTGATTATTGGTTTGGTTGTGGCAGTATTCCAAGCCGCTACCTCGATAAATGAACAAACCTTGAGTTTTTTACCGCGTTTAATTGTGACTTTGTTGTCTTTAATTATAGGCGGACATTGGTTGGTACAAAAACTAATGGATTATACCATTCGACTCATTGGTAGCATCCCTAGCGTAGTCAGTTAACCATGGAGTTTACTGAGTCAATTATTAATCAAAGCATGGCTGATTTTTTGCTGCCGTTTACGCGTATTTCAGCCATGGTGATGTCAATGATAGGCTTAGGGGCAAAAGCGATTCCTGGACGGGTAAAATTGTTTTTTTGCTTGGCCGTTACGGTCGCGGTTATGCCAGCATTACCGCCTGCTCGCGTTGATAATATGTTTTCATTGGCGACCACACTGCTCATTGGTGAGCAAATGATTATCGGCATTATGCTCGGCTTTGTCACTGTGATGGTGGTCAATACTTTTACCTTAGCGGGCCAAATTATCGCGATGCAAACGGGCTTAGGTTTCGCCTCGCTTGTTGACCCCGCCAGCGGTACAAGCGTGCCGGCTGTAGGTCAGTTCTTTTTAATTTTATCATCATTATTGTTTTGGACAATGGATGGCCACTTAGCTTATTTACAGTTTGTGGTCGCGAGTTTTGACACTATTCCTATTCCTGCCCCAGAATTTTCCAGTATCAAATTTAAAGAAATCGCCCAATGGGGTGGATGGATGTTTGCTACCGCATTGTCACTCGCCATTGCACCTTTAACAGCGATGTTATTAATTAACTTTTCATTTGGCATTATGACGCGAGCAGCGCCGCAATTGAATATTTTCGCTATTGGTTTTCCTGTCACCATGTGTGCAGGATTATTAATTATGTGGTTAACCATGGGTAATTTTTATAGTCATTTTGTGATGCAATGGCAACGGGCTTTAGATTTTAGCTGTTATCTTATCGATTGTGGAGCCGCGCCCTAATGGCCGAATCTGATAGCGGTGAAAAAACCGAAGAACCCACGGCGAAAAAACTTTCTGACGCGAGAAAAAAAGGCCAAATAGCGCGTTCAAAAGATTTAGGCACTATGTTTGTTTTAGTCGGCAGTGCGGCGGCATTGATGCTGATGGGCAATTCTTTGGTTGAGGGCCTAGCAAAGATGATGACTCGTCTGCTGAGTCTAAGTCGGAAAGAAACCATGGATGTGCATGCCTTATATCAAGTGATCAGTGATAGTATCAGCGCGATAACGGTGCCTTTTCTTTGGATACATATTATTATTGTTATTGCGGCCTTTATTGGCAACATGCTGCTGGGCGGTATCAGTTTTTCTTGGGAAGCCATGGCACCAAAAGCCAGTAAACTTTCGCCGATGGCTGGGTTTAAACGCATGTTTGGTGTGCAATCCTATGTTGAACTTATTAAGTCAATTCTTAAGTTTTTTGTGGTTTTTATTTCAGCGTATTTATTACTGAGTAGTTTGTTTGGTCAAATATTGAGTTTAAGTACGGAGAATATTCCAGATAATTTTGCTCATGCGGTGTCATTACTGATGTGGATGTTTTTAGCCTTAGCGTTTTCAATTGGCATTATTGTGGTGATTGATGCGCCATATCAAGTGTGGAATCATAATCGGCAATTAAAAATGAGTATGCAAGAAATTAAAGATGAAATGAAAAGCTCTGAAGGTAGCCCAGAAACAAAAGGTCGGATTAGAAGGGCGCAATATGAAATGTCACAACGGCGCATGATGCAAGACGTACCACAGTCTGATGTGGTGATCACTAACCCAACCCATTATTCAGTAGCGCTTAAATATGACACTGAAGCGGGTGGCGCACCGGTATTAGTCGCTAAAGGCATAGATGAAATGGCCTTACATATTCGTACCATTGCCAAAGAGCATAATATTGAGGTGGTGGCATCTCCGGCTTTGGCCCGATCTTTATATTACACCGCCGAGCCCAATGAAGAAATTCCAGAACAATTATTTGCGGCAGTAGCACAAATACTGGCATTTATTTTTCAGTTGAGTGCCCATAAAAAAGGTCAGGCGCGCCGACCCAAACCTGTAGCCAAAAACTTACCTATTCCAGATGAATTTCGCTATTAATCTTGACTTAAACAAGCTTAGGTAAAAAGGTTGGGATTAGCTTTTAGCTTTCAGCTTGCAGTAAAAAAACATCGCTGTCGGCCGTTAGTAAAATAATTAACCATCAGCTGTCAGTAAAAAATATTGGACAGTGTTAAGCCACCAAGCACCTAAATCCACATGAGCAGCCATAGGCGCTGTCTAGTTTGGACTTTAGTCCATCTAGTTAAATGAAATTCAACCATTTTTGGCATAACTGCCGACCTACAATATGTGGCCTACAATAAAAATTTGTCGTTTATGCATTACTGTTTGTTTTTATATGAACAAGGACTGATAGATGATAATACTGAACAATGTAAAATAAAAACGATTAAATTACAGAAATATTAATATTGGTCTGATTATTGCTGATTACAAGACACGTCAAAAAATTATCTTAAGCACTCATGCAGTTAGCCGCAACTTTTAATAAGTTAAAGAAACAAAAACTTAACCTACTTTCGGGTTTAGGTACGCCATTCCTCGTGATGGCGGCGCTCGGTATGGTGATTTTGCCTATGCCGGCATTTTTGTTGGATATTCTATTTTCCTTCAATATTGCCTTGTCTCTGGTGGTTTTATTGATCACGGTTTATACCTTAAAACCGCTTGAGTTTGGTTCATTTCCAGCGGTATTGCTGATTGCGACTATTTTACGTTTAGCGCTCAATGTTGCCAGTACCCGAGTGGTATTACTTGAGGGTCATGAAGGCCCCGATGCAGCAGGGAAAGTTATTGAAGCCTTTGGCTCGGTTGTTATTGGAGGCAATTATGCGGTTGGTTTAGTCGTTTTTGCTATTTTGATTATCATCAATTTTGTGGTTGTTACCAAAGGTGCAGGCCGTATTGCTGAGGTAACTGCGCGCTTTACTTTAGACGCTATGCCAGGTAAACAAATGGCGATTGACGCTGATTTAAATGCCGGCTTTATAACCGCAGATGAAGCGAGAGAACGCCGAGTTGAGGTCACCAGTGAAGCCGACTTTTATGGGTCAATGGATGGTGCGAGTAAATTTGTTAAAGGTGATGCCATTGCGGGGATTTTAATTCTCTTTATCAATATTGTTGGTGGTTTAATTATTGGTATGGTGCAGCATGATCTTTCGTTTGACAGTGCGGTGGAAATTTATACCCTACTGACGATTGGAGACGGTTTAGTTGCACAAATTCCAGGGCTATTGCTATCAGTAGGCACGGCAATCGTGGTTACCCGCCAAAACACCTCTCAAGACATGGGCGAGCAAGTTAGTAGTCAACTTGGCCAAGAAAAATCACTTTATATTGCCGCAGGTGTGATGTTTGTTATGGGCATTGTGCCTGGAATGCCACACGTTGCTTTTTTAACCTTTGCGATATTAATCGCGGGGGTGGCGTTTTTTAATAGTAAATATAAAGCAGCGGCGGCGGCACAATTAATTGAACAAGGTCAGGCGGCCGAAGTTGAAAATCAGCAACAAGAAGCCGAAGTTAAAGACCTAGGTTGGGATGATGTCAATCATGTTGATATTATTGGCCTCGAAATAGGCTATCGCTTAATTCCTTTGGTGGATAAAGCTCAAGGTGGAGAGCTGCTTAATCGCATTAAAGGCGTGAGAAAAAAGCTTTCGCAAGAATTTGGCTTTTTGGTACCAGCCGTTCATATTCGCGATAATTTAGACTTAGATCCTAACAGTTACCGGATATCACTGATGGGCGTCACGGTAGGTGAAGCCGAAATTCGCCACGATCAAGAACTGGCTATTAATCCAGGTCAAGTATTTGGCAAGCTTGATGGCGTTGCAACCAAAGACCCTGCGTTTGGCTTAGATGCTGTGTGGATAAAAAAAGAGCAACGAGAACACGCACAATCATTAGGCTATACGGTGGTTGATTCAGCCACGGTATTAGCAACACATTTAAGTCAAATTTTAACTAATAATACGGCGCAACTATTAGGGCATGAGGAAGTTCAAAACTTACTTGATATGTTAGCTAAGAGTTATCCTAAATTGATTGAAGGTCTGATCCCTGATGTATTGCCATTAGGCACTATTGTAAAAGTACTACAAAACTTAATGAATGAAGGGGTGCCTGTACGTGATATGCGTAGCATTATTCAAACCTTAGTTGAGTATGGTCCTAAGACTCAAGACCCTGAAGTGTTAACGGCGGCGGTTCGGATAACCTTGCGAAAATTCATCGTGCAAGAGTTAGTTGGACCTGTGGTAGAGGTACCTGTCATAACTTTGTCACCAGAGTTGGAACAAATGTTGCATCAGTCTATGCAAATGGCTGGAGATGATGGCGCAGGTATCGAACCAGGTTTAGCAGAAAGACTACAGAAATCTTTGACCGATGGTGCACAACAGCAAGAAATGGCTGGCGACACACCAATTTTATTAACGTCAGGCATTTTACGTGCAGTTTTAGCTAAATTTGTTAAATATACCATCCCGGGATTACGGGTGATTTCTTATCAAGAAATTCCAGATGATAAGCAAATCAAAATTGTTAGCGCTATCGGCCAGTAAAAAACACTTGAAAGTAAGTTGTACTGAATTATAAGGGTTGGCGATGAAAATCAGACGTTATGTAGCAAAAGATATGAGAAGCGCACTCGCACAAATTAAAGAAGATTTGGGTGTTGATGCCGTGATTATGTCTAATAAAAAAATTGCTGAAGGTGTCGAGTTAATGGCAGCGGTTGACTATAACGAAAGTGTTGAGCCTGCCCAATCATCAGTATCTGAGCACAGCAAAGCTAATACGGCTACCAATACCCAGCCGACTGATCGCGTTGATCGATTCGACAGTGTTGAAGATACGGTAGCCATTAGTAGCGCACCTCAGTCAGCAGAAGCGTCAACAACTTTGCCAGCCGATAGCTTAGCCGCGTTGCTAAGCCGACAAGTACAACAAAATGGCTATGACAAAGCGCCAGCAACCCAGGCATTTAATAGTCAAATAGCCAGCTCAACTCATGAGGTTAATCATCAAGCGGACAACAAGCCTGGTGCTGCACCACAAGATATTGAACAACAGTTTAAAAATTTCACTACGCGTTTAGCGCAAACTACTGACGTAGACTCAGCTGATCACGCGGGCAACCAAGGAGCAGATACTTCTGGGCATGGGGCAAATAGTACAAAGGTTACTAACTCGCTTGATTCATCAACACCTGAACCTGAGCAAATGGCTTCGGGTGGCGAACGTCAAATAAGTGGCAGTGAATTTGATAATATGCAAAAAGAAATGTCATCTATTCGTCAGCTGTTAGAACATCAAATGTCAGGGCTAATGTGGCAAGATATGGCGCAAAAAGATCCGATGCGCGCTGTGTTAGTTAATAAATTAATGGCGATGGGTCTTAATGAACAAGTGGCTGATCAAATTGCGGGTTACATTCCAGCCAATAGCCTTGAAAAAGATGCAGTTGAGCAAGCAAAACATATTATAGCGCAACAATTAAACACCACTAACAATGATATTATTCAACGTGGTGGCGTGGTTTCTCTTGTTGGGCCAACAGGCGTGGGTAAAACCACCACTATTGCGAAATTAGCGGCCCGCTTTACTCAGATTCACGGCGCCGACCAAGTGGTATTAATTTCTACAGATAGTTATCGTATTGCTGGTTTTGAACAACTTGCTACTTACGGTCGTATTATTGGTTGCCAGGTTAAGTTGGCTAAAGACGGTAAAGAGCTAGATAGCTTATTACAACAGTTCTCACAAAAAAAATTAATATTGATCGATACTGCTGGTATGGGACAAAGAGATATGCGTCTAACTGAGCATTTGACTACCTTAATCTCAAATGCACGTGTTAGAATTCGTAATTACTTAGTATTAGCGGCCAATACGCAGCAGCGTGTTATGCAAGAAAATGTTGAGCGCTTTAAACATATTCCTTTAGCGGGCTGCATTTATACGAAATTAGATGAAAGCCTAAGTGTGGGTGAAATTATAACCACGTCATTACAAAACGGTTTAGCTATTGCTTATCTTACTGATGGACAAAGAGTTCCGGAAGATATTAAGGTTGCAAATGCTGAAAAATTGGTTACGCTAGCTGAAAGAATGGCTGCTAAGTATCAAAACTCAGGGACTGTTTCTTGGCGTAATCCGGTATCAGCCGTCGCGGTATAGTTAGGCAGAGCAATTATACCAATTGAATTAAGTAAGCAGTTATAAGTAAGCAGTTAGCATAAATATTCAAGAGCATATATTTATTGCAATTGATATACATAGAGAAGTTATATAGATGATAGATCAAGCGAGTGGCTTAAGAAAAATGCAAAATCCCCAATACATAAAAGTCATCGCCGTTTCTGGTGGTAAAGGGGGTGTTGGTAAAACTAATGTCTCATTAAATACTGCAATTTCTTTAGCTAAATTAGGTAAGCGGGTTTTAGTGCTAGATGCCGATCTAGGCTTGGCTAATGTTGATGTTATGCTAGGTTTGCGCGTAAAACGTAACCTGTCGCATGTGCTATCGGGCGAATGTGAATTGGATGATATTATTATTCAAGGTCCTGCCGGCATTAATATTATTCCTGCGACATCAGGCACTCAATCTATGGTGGATTTAACCCCAGCTGAGCATGCCGGGCTTATTCGTGCTTTCAGTGATATGCAAACCAAATTTGACATTTTAATTGTTGATACCGCTGCAGGTATCTCAGATATGGTATTAAGTTTTTGCCGTGCATCACAAGATGTTTTATTAGTCGTGTGTGACGAACCCACCTCAATTACTGACTGTTATGCCTTAATGAAATTGTTAAGCCGAGATCACGGGTTATTCAAGTTTAAAGTGGTGGCAAATATGGTGCGCACCCCGAATGAAGGTAAAAATTTATTTGCGAAATTAGCGAAAGTCACTGACAGATTTTTGGATGTCACTTTAGAGCTGGTTGCCGTTATACCTTATGATGAAAATATTCGTAAATCTGTTAGAAAACAACAAGCGATTGTCGAGGCATATCCTAACTCGCCAGCGTCAATTGGCCTTAAAGCTCTTGCCAAAAATATTGTTAGCTGGCCAGTGCCACAACAAGCCTCTGGGCATTTAGAATTCTTTATTGAGCAATTACTAGAACACTAAAGCTGTTGAGCTTTTAGCTTGTAGTTATGTATGGACATAACTACAAGCAGGGTTGCAATTGAACAATCTGTGGTGTTTTTTTTGGCATGAGTTAAGCAAGCTTTAGCTATGCCAATAGTGTAGATTTTTTATCGCCGGTTAAATGTCTATAGTTAATTTTTAGCTAATACCGTTGACAAGTGAAAACTAGCATATCTACCTAATACTCCTGTCGCCTTGTTAACTGAAACGTGACCTATAGCCGAGACTACAATGAAAAATCTACAGGCCCTATTTAACTAACAAGTGAGTTATCGTGTTAAAAGTACATACTTATAGTGTTGATAAATCGGCTTTGCTGGAGCGACACACAGTACTGGTGAAGCGCATTGCTTATCATTTACTTGCCCGACTACCGGCCAGTGTTTTGGTTGATGACCTTATTCAATCAGGCATGATAGGCTTACTTGAGGCGTCAAATAATTTTGATAATAGCAAAGGTGCTAGCTTTGAAACTTTCGCGGGTATTCGTATTCGTGGTGCCATGCTTGATGAAATTCGTCGCGGTGACTGGGTTCCCCGCTCAGTGCATAAAAATAGTCGTATGATCAGCGAAGCCATCAAAAGCTTAGAAGCGCAATATGGCCGCGATGTTACCGATGTTGAAGTTGCTGAACAACTTGAAATTTCAATCAATGAATACCATCAAATACTTAATGACGTGAGTTCAGGGAAAATTCTCGGTCTTGATGATTTAGGTGTTAGTGACGATGTGATTGAAATAGCCCACAGTCATCAGCAAGATGAACCTTACGCTAACATTGAACAGAGTTTCTTTAAAAAGTCATTAGCCGAGTGTATTTCTTCTTTACCCGAGCGTGAAGCTTTAGTACTGTCTTTGTATTATGACGAAGAGCTAAACCTTAGAGAAATAGGCCAAGTACTGGATGTGAGCGAATCACGGGTAAGTCAAATACACAGTCAAGCGATGCATAGATTAAAAGCTCGTATGCAATCGTGGCAAAGTTAAGTAGAATATTAAAAATATTGTAAAATTTTAAATGCTATCACCGGAGGGTGTCTTGGAAAAAAATATGAAAGTGCTTGTTGTTGACGATTTTTCAACGATGAGACGTATAATTAAAAACTTGTTACGCGACTTAGGTTTCACCAATATATCAGAAGCAGATGATGGTAATACCGCGCTGCCAATGCTTAAAACTGGTGATTTTGATTTTGTTGTTACCGATTGGAATATGCCGGTTATGCAAGGGATAGATTTACTTAAAGCCATTAGAGCGGATGAAAAATTATCTCATATTCCGGTATTGATGGTGACTGCAGAAGCGAAGAAAGATCAAATCGTCATGGCAGCTCAAGCCGGAGTTAATGGTTATATCGTTAAACCTTTTACGGCTGCAACGTTAAGCGCCAAGCTTGATAAAATCTTCCAACGTCTTGGTTAGTCACCAACTTTTTTACACAAGGCTGTTATATGAGTAAATATACTAGTATCCATGTTTCTTTAGAGCAGGCTAAATTGTTGGTTAAATACCTTGAGGCAGATCAGCAAAACAAAGCGGATGAGTTAATTGCAGAAATTCAAAATCCAGTTCAAACTGCATTGTTTGAAGAAATAGGTAAGTTAACTCGCGAATTGCATAATTCATTGAATAACTTTCATTTTGATTCACGTTTGAATGATTTAGCGACTGCGGACATTCCAGACGCTAAAGAAAGATTGAATTTTGTTATTGATCGTACCGAAGCAGCGGCTAATAAAACCATGGATGTTGTTGAATCAATTTTTCCGGTGGTTAGTAATATTCAACAACAAATCAATAACGTTAATCCGTTGTGGCATAAACTAATGCACAATGATCTTGATGTTACTGATTTTAAAGTATTATGTCGAGATATCGATGTTTTACTGACAACAACAGCAAAAGAAACCAGCAAAATTCATGGCTTAATGACGGATGTTTTGATGGCGCAAGATTTTCAAGATCTTACCGGCCAAATTATTCGCAAAGTTATCGATTTAGTTTGTGAGGTTGAAGACAGCTTAATCAATATGCTGACAGCCTTTGGTATGGATTCCAAACAAGAGCAATCGAATTACTTACCAAAATTAGGTGAAAACTTAGTTGAAGGTCCGATCGTTAATCTTGGAAATCGTAAGGATGTTGTTTCAGATCAACACGACGTTGATGATTTATTATCAAGCTTAGGTTTTTAATAGGAGTTACTAAATGTCATTTGCACAAGATGATGAAATTCTTCAGGATTTTTTAATTGAAGCTGGGGAAATACTTGAGACCTTGTCAGAGCAATTAGTTGAGCTTGAAAATGATCCTGAAAATGCGGAATTGCTCAATGCTATTTTTAGAGGATTTCATACAGTAAAAGGTGGTGCTGGATTTTTGTCACTTGCCGAGTTAGTTGATGCCTGTCACGGTGCGGAAAATGTTTTTGATACCTTAAGAAATCAGCAACGATCAGTTACCTCCTCATTAATGGATGTTATTCTTAAAGCGCTTGACACCATTAATGAAATGTTTGCTCAAGTACAAAATAAAGCGCCATTAAGCCCGGCAGAGCCAAGTTTGTTAGCCGAGTTACATCGACTATCTCAGCCGGAAGGACAAGCAGAGTCTGTGGCAGAAAATGCGCTTGGAACGTCTGAGGAAAATATACCGGCAGCGGATAGTAATTCAAGTGACGAAATGTCAGAAGATGAATTTGAACGGCTATTAGATGAACTTCATGGTAGTGGTGTAAAAAAAGCCAGTGCGCCTGTAGTTGAGCAGCCAACAACATTTAGTAGTGATAGTGATAGTAGTAATGATATTTCGGATGATGAATTCGAATCGTTACTGGACGAATTGCATGGTCAGGGTGCATTTGCTCCTGCGGTGACTCCAGCGCAAGTTAGCACCGAAAATTTAGCATCGGCTGATGAAATAGATGATGATGACTTTGAGTCGTTATTAGATGAACTGCACGGCAAAAATCAACGACCTAAAGCTCAAGTACCAGCAAAACCTGCTGGAGCTGTTACTGCCGTTACAAAAGCGACAAGTGATCCTGCGACGAATAACATTGCGGCTAAACCGGCAATAAATCAAGCATCAGCAAGCGCTGACAAAAAAACCGCACCGGCAAAGCCCGCTCAAGGCGAAACAACGGTGAGGGTTGATACCAAACGACTAGATCAGATCATGAACATGGTCGGCGAGTTAGTTTTAGTGCGTAACCGCCTAGCGAGTCTAGGCATGACAAAAGAAGATGAAGAATTAACTAAGGCCTTGTCAAACCTAGATGCGGTCACTACTGACTTGCAAGGCGCGGTAATGAAAACGCGTATGCAACCCATTAAGAAAGTCTTTGGACGTTTTCCCCGTGTGGTACGAGATCTAGCCCGTAGTCTCAATAAAGAAATTAAACTTATTCTTGAAGGTGAAGAAACCGATTTAGATAAAAATTTAGTTGAAGCTTTAGCCGATCCTTTAGTGCATCTTGTGCGCAACTCGGTTGATCATGGTATTGAAGCCCCTGATACACGTGAAGCCGCTGGTAAGCCACGAGAAGGTATTGTGCTATTGTCAGCATCACAAGAAGGCGACCATATTCTGCTCACCATTCGTGATGATGGCGCTGGCATGAATGCTGAAAAATTAAAAGAAATAGCCATAAATCGTGGTGTTTTGGATACCGACGCTGCAGCGCGTATGTCTGATAAAGAAGCTTTTAGTTTAATTTTTGCCCCTGGATTTTCAACAAAAACCGAAATTTCAGAAGTATCAGGCCGTGGCGTAGGTATGGATGTGGTGAAAACAAAAATCACTCAGCTAAATGGCACCATCAGTATCGACTCAGAAATGGGTGTTGGTACCATACTTGAAATTAAAGTGCCATTAACGTTAGCCATATTGCCAACCTTAATGGTGGTGATTGGTCAACAGACTTTTGCCTTACCCTTGGCCGTGGTTAATGAAATATTTCACCTTGATTTAACTAAAACTAATGTAGTTGATGGACAGTTAACGATCATTGTTCGTGAAAAATCCATCCCATTATTTTATCTTGATCAGTGGTTAGTACGTAATTATGTTGAAAAACCACGAGAGCTGGGTCACGTCGTTATTGTGCAGTTAGGCAACCAGAAAGTTGGCTTTGTTGTTGATAGTTTAATTGGTCAAGAAGAAGTGGTTATTAAACCACTAGACAGATTATTAAATGGTACGCCAGGTATGGCTGGAGCAACAATAACCAGTGACGGAGGTATTGCCTTAATTATTGATGTACCTAATATGCTTAAGTTTTACGCAAAAAAAGCGTCAGTGAATAATAAGTTACGTTCATAATATCCATGGGTAATAGCCTGTGGTAAACACATAATCATGACAGGAAATAGATTGTAAATGTCATTTAAAGTATTAGTAGTTGATGACTCCAGTTTTTTTCGACGCCGAGTAACAGATATCCTCAATAAAGATATTAACCTTGAGGTTATCGGTGTTGCTATTAATGGTATTGATGCAGTAGAAAAAGCTATTGCTTTAAAGCCTGATGTAATCACTATGGATATAGAAATGCCGTTATTAAATGGCATTGAAGCGGTTAAACAGATCATGGCAAAAGCACCAACGGCCATTATTATGTTTTCTTCATTAACCCATGACGGCGCTAAAGCGACGCTTGAAGCATTAGATGCAGGCGCGTTAGATTTTTTGCCGAAAAAATTTAACGAAATAGCTAAAACTAGCGAAGACGCCAGTAGTGTATTACGTCAACGCGTTAAGCAATTAGCTAGAAAAAAAATGGCTAGAGCCGCGCGAGTTTCAAACTTTCGCTCACAGGCTGTTGTTGAGGAAAAAGCTAAGGTTAGTCATGCAACTAGCCCAAAGGTGGCCACAACAACTATCAGACATCAAAACCTGACCTTTAGAAAAAGTTCTGGCAAAAAATATAAATTACTTGCCATAGGCACTTCAACTGGAGGCCCTGTAGCATTACAAAAGTTGTTAACTCAATTACCTGAAGACTTCCCGCTACCTATCATTATGGTGCAGCACATGCCGGCTGCATTCACCTTAGCTTTTGCTAACCGCTTAAATAATATCTGCAAGATAAAGGTTAGCCAAGCGAATTCAGGTGACATCTTAAAACCTGGTCATGCCTATTTAGCGCCAGGTGGTAAGCAAATGATCATTGATGGTACAGGAAATGCTGCAAAATTAAGAATACTTGAAGATAACTCTGAACGAACGGCTTTTAAACCGAGTGTAGATATTAGTTTTGCTTCAGCGGCTAAAATTTTTGGTGGCAATGTTTTAGGTATTATATTGACGGGAATGGGTGCGGACGGTCGCGAAGGCTCACGATTATTAAAAAATAAAGGCGCAACTATATGGGCACAAGATGAGGATTCTTGTGTTGTTTATGGAATGCCGCAAGCGGTTAAGGTTGCCGGGATCTCTGAACTATCATTGAGCCTTGAAAGCTTTCCAGCGGCAATTCTTAAGGAAATTCAGCATGGATAAACTGAGTATAGCCGGGCTTCTTATTGCCATTTTCGCTATTTATTTCGGTTTTGTTATTGATGGTGGTGCTATATCTTCATTGCTGGAACTGCCCGCCTTCATTATTGTTTTTGGTGGTACGCTTGGGGCTGTTATGTTGCAGTCATCACAAAGTCAGTTTTTTCACGCCATAAGCTTACTAAAATGGTTGTTTGTGCCCCCTAAATACGACATTGAACAGGGTATTGAATCGATTGTGCTTTGGGCTGAAAAAGCACGAGAATCTGGTTTTTTGTCATTAGAATATATTGCCGAAGAAGAAAATGACTTTTTCGTTAACAAAGGCTTAAATTTACTTGTTGACGGTGTAGAGGTTGACAACCTAAGGGTTTCATTAGAACTTGATTTAGATTTATATCGTGAACATAATTTACGCTCGGCTCATGTTTTTGAGTCTATGGGGGGGTATAGTCCAACCATAGGGATTTTAGGCGCTGTGCTGGGGTTAATCCATGCCATGTCGAATTTGGCTGACCCACAACTATTGGGGCAAGGCATCGCCACCGCATTTGTTGCCACTATTTATGGCGTAGGTTTTGCCAACTTACTTTATTTACCGGTCGCTAATAAAATAAAAGCCATAGTACACGAGCAAACTATGTATCGTGAAATGATGACCGAAGGTTTGATTGCTATTGCCTTAGCAGAAAACCCACATGCCATTGAAAATAAACTGTCGGCATTTCGGTTAGAGCAATGAGCCGCCAACGCGCAAGACGTCACCTAGTAGAGCATGAAAATGTTGAGCGTTGGTTAATATCATATGCCGACTATATGACCTTATTGTTTGCGCTTTTTGTTGTGTTATATGCCATGGCGATCGTCAATGAAAAACCGTTTGAAACCGCGACAGAATCTCTAGGTCGTGTATTTCAAGCGCAGGAAGAAAAAACTAAAAATCGTGGTCATGGCGATGACATCTTACCGGTTAATAGTGCTAAAACTAAGCAGATATTATTTGGTGATGCTATTGTAGATGTCGCTGAACCTGACATTGTTTCAGGTAAGATAAATTTATCTACTGTCTCAGGTACTCAAGTGGGTAGCAGTTTAAGCTCTTTAGAAAAAGATCTTCATGAAGCCTTATATGAACTAGTAGAGTCCGGTTACGCGCAACTGTTAATTGATGGTGATTGGTTGGAAATTGAATTAAACAGCAGTTTATTGTTTCCAAGTGGCTCGGCGTCACCGACCAATGGCGCAAAAGATATTTTATTGGTTATCTATCAAGTTATTGCCGATACTAACAACTATATTAGGGTTAGAGGTTATACCGATAATCAAGCGATTAAGACCGAAATTTTTTCCTCTAATTGGGAATTATCAGTATTTAGAGCAACTGCAATTTTACGGACCTTAGAAGCCTTGACCTTAAACCCGGCTCGAATGGCTATTGAAGGTTACGGTCAGTATTATCCAAGTGCTGACAATACTACAGCTGCAGGGCGGGCCAAAAATCGTCGTGTCGTTATTGCGCTTTCTAAATACGGTTTAGAAAAAGCCGATGTAGTGGCCACCCCCACTATTTCAGCAGAAAATGTAGCCGTAATTAACCGTAATAGCACTCCAATGGCCGATGATGAAATCCGTGTTATCGAACTTGATAATGGTGGTATTCGCATCACCACTCGAGCTGAGACTAACGCTAAAAATGAAGCCACTAAGCCATCACAAGAAAAAACTAATGAATAATAGGAATTCCACTTGGTAGTTTGGACAGTTGCAAATCAAAAAGGTGGTGTGGGTAAAACGACCACAGCTATTGCCTTAGCCGGTTTATTAGCCGAGCAAGGAAAGCGCGTGCTTTTAGTTGATACCGATCCTCATGCTTCATTAAGTTATTATTTTGGTATCGAGTCTGAAGACCTAGAGCTCAGTGTTTATGATTTGTTTTTACAGGTGTCTACCAAAGAACAGATCATGCAAAGTTTATGTCCTACGCATTATAGTAATATCGACATACTCCCTGGCACAATGGGTTTAGCAACACTTGACCGCGCACTTGGCAATAAAGGCGGCATGGGCTTAGTGCTAAAAAAAGTGATGTCTGCGATCGAAGGTGAATATGATTATGTATTGATTGATTGCCCACCCATTTTAGGGGTGTTGATGGTAAATGCATTGGCGGCTAGTGATAGAATTATAGTACCAGTTCAAACTGAATTTTTGGCACTAAAAGGTTTAGACCGGATGATGAAAACCTTAGAAATTATGCAAGCTCAACATCCTTTGCCGTTTAAATATACCATTGTCCCCACCATGTTTGATAAACGCACTAAAGCATCAAGAATGACTTACCAAAAATTGCAAAACCTTTACGGTGAATTTCTTTGGCCCTCAGTTGTGCCAATTGACACTAATTTTCGTAATGCCAGTGTCGCTCAGAAGGTACCTTCAGATTATGCCGCAAAATCTCGTGGTATAATTGCTTATAAAAATTTATTAAAATATCTCATTAACTTAAACACAAAGAGTAAGTAAGCCGATGCCAAAGTCTTTAGCTGCAAGTAAAAAACTTATGCAGACTTATTTGTCAGAATTGCTTACTGAAGAAGAAGTAGAGCAAAAACCAGCACTGCCGGTTAAAGAAAGACAATATCAGCCACTTGAAAAGTTACTGAGTAGTGCTACTTTTCCAAAGGTTTTTGCATCAAACGATATCGATAAATTAAGTGCAACTAAAGCTGACAGTCAAAGTTCAGTTCAAGACGCTACGATTAGCCAAAGCGATATAAGTGATTTAAGTCATGCAGGGGGGGAAACAATATCGGAAAAAGTAGCAGCTAAAGTTGCACTGAGACAGCCAGTAATAAACCCAGCTGACCTTAATGAAAAGCTAATTACAACCCGTAAAAGTACTGATGCAGAGTTAGATACTCAACTACAGAGTTATCGCAAGGGCGACTTTCAGGTGATGTTTTTCGAGGTTGCTGGCTTAATGATTGCCGTGCCGCTAATCGAGTTAGGTGGTATTCATAACACAGATAAAATCACACCGCTGATGGGTAAGCCTGATTGGTTTAAAGGTGTTATGCTTCACCGAGCAGCAAAAGTTAATGTGGTTGATACCGCTTTATGGGTTATGCCTGAAAAGTGTGATGAAGCATTAATTTCAGCACTTAACTACCAATATATTATCATGTTAAATGATTCATCTTGGGGCTTGTCGGCTGAGAAGTTGGTTGATACGGTAACGCTCAAGCAAGAAGATGTTAAATGGTTAGATACCCAAAACAAGCGTCCTTGGCTGGCAGGGTTAGTAAAAAACCGGATGTGTGTGCTGTTAGACGTTGAATCTTTAATTAAGTTATTGGAAAAAGGCGTAAATATAACTCAAGAATAATTGATGAATGTAAACTTGCCAGTATACTAAGAGCCTAAGTGTTCTGGTCATTAGAATAATAACTAAAATTTAAAGAGGTCAGCAGTATGTCTGATGAAAGACGCAATGCAAGTGAACGTGTAAACATCAATGATGAAATACTACAATGGGTAACGTTTAAACTCGATCGAGAAACATACGGTATCAACGTTATGCAAGTGCAAGAAGTGTTACGTTACACTGAAGTAGCACCTGTACCGGGTTCGCCAATATATGTTATGGGTATCATTAACCTGCGTGGTAATGTTGTTACCGTTATTGATACTCGTATAAGATTTGGGCTTGAGTCGGCTGAAATAAACGACAATGCTCGCATCGTGATCATTGAAGCTGAAACACAAGTTATTGGCATTTTAGTTGATAGCGTTGCGGAAGTTGTTTATTTAAAATCATCAGAGATGGATGTAGCACCCAATGTTGGCAATGACGAAAGCGCTAAGTTTATTCAAGGCGTGTCTAACCGAGATGGTGAATTACTAATTTTGGTTGATCTAAATCAATTACTCTCTGACGAAGAGTGGGATGAACTAAAGCAATTCTAATTTTAGCCAATAAGCCTGCTATAAGTAGGCTTTATTTCCAGCGAAGCCAATTAAACTTATGGAAAATATATCTACTAACCTGATCAGCTTAATTACATTCGTCATTGTGATACTCCTTGTCCTGTTATTAGTGGCGCGAATATTGGCGCGAAAAAATCGTTTTGCCCAACAAATAGATGAATTACAACAACAAGTAAATAGTCAAGAAATACAACTGTTAGAATTACAAGATTTACTTGCCAGACAGCAATCGCAGTTAGAAATCAATCAACGACACTGTACTGAGTCGCAAATAGAAAACGAACAAGTTAGCAAGCAATTAGAACACCGTATTAAAGTGACTCAGGAACAGTTTAGTAATCAATTTCAAAGTATCGAACAAGTGTTACATCAGCAACCTGAAGATAAATTATACACTCGAGCACAAAAATTGGTTGAGCTGGGTGCAGATCTTGCTGAAATAATACGAGAGTGTGATATCCCTAGAGCTGAGGCTGAAATGTTGCTTTCTATTCATCAAAGAAAAGCTGTAAAATAGTACCATTACTATAAAATACCGTATTTAAACGTTACATTTTTACGTAAAACCTTAAACGCTCTCGTGATAAACTGCACGATAGAGAAATTTTATTTTTAGCTTTATAACTTATATATTGTTTAATGGTTATAAGACAAGGATCCTGTAGTGAACAGAATAAAAAAAGTTGCATTGAAAACCCGATCAATACTTAGCTTAAAACTCTTGCTAACCCTAATGTTTTCGTTTTTTTTAACGGCTTGTTCGACAACGCCTTCGTCAGAGCAAACGCTATCTGATCCAAAAGATCCGCTAGAAGTGATTAACCGACCTTTTTGGACTTTTACTTGGGATTATGCAGATAAATACGTCTTCAAACCGGCATCGCAAGGTTATGTTGAATATATGCCGACAGACTTGCGCAGAGGTGTTCATAATATGGCACTGAATCTAAATGAACCTTCAACAATCATTAATGATTTATTACAAGCAAAGTTTACTGATGCAGCAAAGACCACCGGACGCTTTGTTTTGAACTCTACCATCGGCTTATTAGGCTTTTTTGATCCAGCAAGTGATTTTGGTTGGAACCGAAAACAAGAAGAGTTTGGCGAGGTACTTGGCAGTTATGGTGTAGGTGACGGTCCTTACTTGGTTGTTCCCGCGCTTGGTCCTTCATCGGTACGTGAAGAGGTAGGTGATTTTGTTGACCGCTATTACTGGCCACTTGCCGTTATCGATTTTTGGCCTAATATATTACGCGCTGGCGTTTTAGGCTTGGAAGCCCGAGCGTCGTTTGCTGATCAAGAAGCTATTTTGAATGACGCCATAGATCCTTATGAGTTTGTTAAAAATGCCTACTTTCAAAATATGCAGTTTAGAGTTTATGATGGAAACCCACCTATTGAAGTTAACCAAGCAGAAGAGGCCAATATTGACGCTTATCTAGAAGAGCTTGAAAATATGCAGCCTTAATATTTTTAATCAAGACTGATGCTAGGAATAAACTGAAGAAAAAGCGAACTAAAGTTCGCTTTTTTGGTATTGAGCAACGGCGTTATCTAGGTGCTTTTGGGTAAAAAATAACATAATAGGTCTTAACAGCAAAAAATAGGCAATCAGCACTATTACAACGGATGCTGCCAAGGCAAAACCTTGTAGATTTGCGATAAAGAAAAATGGTGGTATCAGCAGTGATAACTTAATCATATTCAAAATAAACTTTTCAGGCGGAGACAGTTTTGCTTGTGCTAAGGCTAGAATAGCTTGTCGTTGATGTAAGCTAAATACCTGCAAGGCTGGTATTTTATTGGTAGAAAAATAAATAGTCATAAAATTTCAAATAAATATGCGCTCAAACTATAGGTAGGGCTATCATACAAAAATGACACTAAATGTGCCATGGGCAAATACGATAGTGAGTGATTTATTAATATAGTTGCTGTTTATTTTAACTCAAAGCTAACAGTACAAAGCTAACAGTAAAAAGATAGCGGTAAACTTTAAGTTAGCAGCGAGCAGTAAAAAAGTAACGCTGAGCTATCAGTAAAGCACACTAAACATTGTTATAATAGAACTCGTCATTATGAGCACTAAAGCCTGACTGAAAGCTAAGCGCTAATCACTTAAAACTTCCCTCAACACTATTTGTAAACCAAGATTTATGCCATTAAGTGAGCGGATAAATTAGCCGACAAGTCCCTGTAGAAATACTAAATAAAAACGATGGTCTTGAGCCTAAGCTACATCAGTGGTTAAGAAAGGTAAAATATCGACTTTAGATGCAAAGTTTCTGATAAAATTGTCAAAACGAGTTCCTCAGTCGCGCGCAATTTGCTAGAATTGCGACAATTTTTATCAGTAGGTGATTTTTAAATGAATATCATAGAAGCTAACTTTGATGCAACCGGTAAGAAATTCGCGATTGTTGTCTCTCGTTTTAATAGTTTTGTTGTTGAAAACTTACTTGAAGGCGCCGTAGATACACTTAAACGCCATGGTAATGTTGCCGATAGTGACATTACCATCATCCGTGTTCCTGGTGCCTATGAGTTACCAGTAGCGGCTAAAAAAGTTGCTGCGAAAGGTGGATACGATGGCATTATTGCTATTGGTGCCGTTATTCGTGGCGGAACGCCGCATTTTGATTTTGTTGCTGGCGAATGTAATAAAGGCCTAGCACAAGTTGCTATGGAATATACTCTGCCAGTAGCATTTGGTGTTATTACCACCGACTCTATTGAGCAAGCTATTGACCGTGCCGGCCTTAAAGTAGGCAATAAAGGCGCTGAAGCAGCATTAAGTGCTTTAGAAATGGTTAACGTGCTCGATAAGTTATAACAGGATATTTTTGTGAAACCATCACCTAGAAGAAAAGCCAGAGAGTTAGCAGTACAAGCAGTGTATTCTTGGCAACTAAGTAACAACAACATTGCTGAAATTGAACTGAATTTTTTGAC
The DNA here is from genome assembly GCF_014077185.1 of Colwellia sp. MB02u-10. Classification (NCBI taxonomy): domain Bacteria; kingdom Pseudomonadati; phylum Pseudomonadota; class Gammaproteobacteria; order Alteromonadales; family Colwelliaceae; genus Colwellia; species Colwellia sp. MB02u-10. The sequence continues at coordinate 12,537 of NZ_JACGVK010000105.1, read as the reverse complement.
TGAAAATAGTGCTCGTCGTTTTGATATTCCCTATTTTCAACAACTGTTCCGTGGAATTTCAGCACAAATTAGCAGTATTGATGAAAAAATATCTCCTCATGTTGACCGTCCACTAAAAGATGTTGACCCGGTTGAAAAAGCGATTTTACGCGTCGCTGTGTTTGAATTATCTGAATGCCTAGATGTACCTTATCGTGTCATTATCAATGAAGCCATTGAGTTAGCAAAATCATTTGGTGCAGATGATAGTCATAAGTTTGTCAACGGTGTTTTAGATAAAGTGGTTAAGCTTGTTCGCCCGAACGAATAGTCATAATTTGGTTGTAATATGAAAGAGTTTGAATTGATCAAACACTTCTTTAGTGAGCAGGTGATCAAACGCAAGGATGTGGTACTTGGTATCGGTGATGACTGCGCTATAGTCAGTCCTGCTGAGCGTCAAAATATTGCAATAACCACAGATACCTTAGTCGCTGGCGTTCATTTTCCTCATGAAACTAGCGCTCGCGCTATTGGCCATAAATCAATAGCAGTGAATCTATCAGACCTAGCGGCAATGGGCGCTGAACCTAGTTGGATTTCTTTGGCGATCACCATGCCAGAAGTCGATCTAAAATGGATTGAAGACTTCTGTCTTGGTGTCTTTGAGTTGTGTGAATATTATAATGTGCAACTCATTGGTGGCGATACTACGCAAGGGCCTTTGAGTATTACTGTTACCGCCCAAGGTTTAGTACCGATAAATAAGCATTTGACCCGTTCAGGCGCTAAAGCTGGTGATTGGATTTATGTTACTGGTGAAGTGGGTGATGCGGCATTAGCCCTAAAGCATATTTTACATGAGGTAAATGTTGCACCTGAATATCGAGAAAGTGTGCAGAACAGTTTAGATTTTCCAACACCGAGGATCTTGGCTGGACAGGCACTTCGTGGCTATGCCAGTGCGGCGATAGATTTATCGGACGGTATTATTTCAGACTTAGGTCATCTTTGTAGCGCTTCTAAGGTAGGTGCTAATATTGTATTAGATCACTTGCCAATTTCTAAGGCATTACAAGCTACGGTTGGGATGGAAAAAGCCTTTGAAATGGCACTTACGGGTGGTGATGATTATGAATTGTTATTTACGGTATCTGAAGACAACAAAGTCGGCATTGAAACGGCTTTAGCAAATTCCAGTAACGCTATAACGTGCATTGGTCAGATTAATCGTAGTGAAAAAATAACCACCACTTTAAACCGTAAAGCTGTCGCTATTAAGACTAAAAGCTTTGAACACTTTTCTAGCACTAAAGAGTGATGATGAAAAATTCTACGGCAAATTTTAGACTATCAAATCCCATCCATTTTTTGGCGCTAGGTTTTGGTAGTGGTTTAGCACCTAAAGCACCGGGTACTTTTGGTACCTTAGCCGCAATTCCATTATTTTTGCTGTTTGCACCGCTTAACTATACGCTTTATTTAACCTTGTTGGTGGTGATGAGTGTCGCAGGTATTTATATTTGTGGTAAAGCAGCAACCGATGCAGGGGTTCCTGATCATGGCGCGATAGTGTGGGATGAATTTGTTGGATTTTTGATCACTATGTTCTTGATGCCATTAACATGGCAAACAATACTGGTGGGTTTTATCTTATTTCGCTTTTTCGATATTCTCAAGCCTTGGCCAATTTCCTATATTGACAAAAATTGCCATGGTGGACTTGGTATTATGCTTGACGATATAGTCGCGGGTATTGCGGCTTGGGCTTGTATGATGCTAATTTTTTATTAAGCTAATAATCAGTCAATAACCTATCACTAGAAAAGCCAAAGAATGTATTCTTTGGCTTTTTCATTTTGTAGACAAATAGGCTTTAGTGCCCAAAGGCAGCTAAGCAAAATAAGGCCAATTGATGTTTAAGGCAGCTTATTGTAGCTCGCTATCTATGCCGGTAGTTATGCCAGTAGTTATGCAGGTAACCATGCCGGTAGTGATACCGTTAGTCATGTAGCTAGTCATACCGCTCAATAGGCTATAAAACAATGATTGCATTATTCATTGCCATACGTGGCGTTACGATATGAGTGCCTGTTCGCACGTCATTTAAAATATTCGCTACTTAAAGAGTAATAATATGTCTCAGTTAAAACCGCAATGGCAAAAAATAATAGCTCATGAGCAACAACAAGATTATTTTCAACAATTATCGCAAGAAATTGTTCAGCAAAGAGCGAATGGTGAGGTGATACTGCCAGCTGAAGAGGATGTTTTTAATGCTTTTTCTACCCTTGATTTAGCCAATGTGAAAGTGGTTATTCTAGGCCAAGACCCTTATCATGGCCTGGGTAAAAGTGGTGAGTCACAAGCACATGGTTTAGCTTTTTCGGTGCGAAAAGGCATTAAAGTGCCACCTTCTTTAGTTAATATCTACAAGGAGCTTAAGCAAGATATTACTGACTTTAGCACACCCCATCATGGTTATTTGAATGAGTGGGCACAACAAGGTGTTTTACTGCTTAACACTGTGCTGACCGTTAAGCAGGGACAAGCACACTCTCATGCTAAATTGGGTTGGGAAGAGTTTACCAATAAAATTATTGCTGAAATTAATCAGCATAATACCGGCTGTGTATTTTTACTCTGGGGCAGTCATGCGCAGAAAAAAGGTAAAAATATTGATCAGCAAAAACACTTAGTGTTAAACGGGCCACACCCATCGCCACTTTCCGCTTATCGAGGTTTCTTCGGTTGCCAACATTTTTCTAAAGCTAACCTATGGTTAAAAGCACAGAATAAAACCGCCATCAATTGGCAAATTAGCGATTAAAAAGTCATTATTATTGTTCGCTATTAAGAAAATAATTTCACTTTATATCGATTACTAACATTTATTTTCAGATAAGGCTTAAAATCAATTATTAAAGGTAAATTTTTTTAGTAATATGTTTTTTTGTAAATTTAATTTGCTATTAATCTTGTTTTATTGGTTTTTATTTTTACAAAGTAGCAATGGTGCTAGTATGTTTTCATTATAGAAAGTGAAGAGTATACAGCATGTCATTGGAAAATTATTTTTTACCCTTTCGCCAACATGTCATTGGTAAAAATTTACAACATCAAATTAATGGTCAACAGCTTGATATTATTTACGCAGATTGGACAGCAAGTGGTCGGTTATACCAACCCATTGAAGACTATTTGACCCAAGAGTTAGGACCTTATGTCGCCAATACGCATACTGAGACTAATCTAACCGGTAGTGCCATGACCCATGCTTATCATGACGCCCAACATATTATTAAACGCCATGTAAACGCTTGCGACAATGATGTGTTGATTACAGCTGGCGCGGGTATGACGGCTGTTGTTAATAAATTTCAACGAATTTTAGGTTTGCGAATTCCTGAGCGTATGCAAGCGCAAGTGGCGTTTGCAGAAAACGATAGACCTGTGGTTTTTATTACCCATATGGAGCATCATTCTAATCAAACCTCTTGGTATGAATGCGATGTCACCTTGGAAATTGTTGAGCCTGATAGTCAGGGTCTACCTTCTTTAACGCACCTAGAATCATTGTTAGAAAAATACCAAAACCGTAAGGTGAAAATAGGCTCTTTTTCTGCTTGTTCAAATGTTACCGGTATTAAAACCCCGTATTATCAGCTTGCAGAAATTATGCATCAACAGGGTGGTTTGTGTTTTGTTGATTTTGCGGCTTCTGCACCCTATGTTGATATTGATATGCATCCGAGTAATCCTAAGCAAGCATTAGATGCGATTTACTTTTCGCCACATAAATTTTTAGGTGGTCCTGGCAGCTCAGGGGTATTGGTTTTTAATAAAGCACTTTATAAAAACAAAGTGCCAGATCACCCTGGTGGTGGCACAGTAACCTGGACAAATCCTTGGGGAAAACACAGTTTTTTTAATAATATACAGCTGCGGGAAGATGGCGGCACCCCCGGCTTTTTACAATGTATTAAAACCGCGCTAGCGATCAAATTAAAAGATGCCATGGGCGTTGAAAACATTCAGCAACGTGAAGCTCAAATCAGCCAATATGTTATGGATAACTTAGCTAAGAATGAACATGTGGTGATGCTTGAGCCTAATATACGTCAGCGTTTAGCTATTGTTTCGTTTTATGTGCCGGGTGCTCATTATAATTTAGTCGTGCGGTTACTGAATGATAAATTTGGCGTACAAACCCGTGGCGGCTGTTCATGCGCTGGTACTTATGGTCATATTTTATTAAAGGTGGACCAAGATACCTCCTCAAAAATAACCCAGCAAATCGACTCAGGTGACTTTGCCGAAAAGCCCGGTTGGATCCGAGCTTCATTTCATCCTACCACCTCAGATAAAGAAGTTGCCTTTGTGGTTGAGGCCATTAATCAAGTGACTGAAAATATAGCGCTATGGAGCAAAGAGTACCGCTTTAACCCAGCGTCTGGTGACTACGAACATGGTAAACCAGAGGTTGATTTTCCGAGTTTATCTGACTTTAATGCCTTACCAGAACCTGGCTCAGCCGTTAGAAATAAAGTGCGAGAAACACCATCAATATTACGGAAAATATTTGGCTAGAGGATTAAAGGATTAAAGGATTAAAGGTTGATGGGTGATTAATAACAATAATCACCCAGCAGAATTTCTTTCGGGCATAGTATTATTGCTCAAAAACAACCATCATTTCAGCAGCTTCGCAATGACAGTTATGATGACATATCGTACATTCATAGCCTGCTAAGCTTAATTCATGCCAACGGTCTGGGTGGTCTTTAATTAATATACCACCCGATTTAGTAAAATATTTTACCGCACTATTGCCTGGGCTTTGTTTCCATAAGTGGCTAACGCCGGCAATGGCACCTTGTTGCATAGCGGCTGTAATTGAGCGCTTTAGTAGCTCACCACCAATACCATGGCCACGGTAATGCTCATCAACCGTATTACACTTAAAATAGCAAACTTGTGCGGCAGGCACTGGCCATAGTTCAGTAGAACACCATTTGTCTATCTGCCATTGCTGCGAGGCATAAGTAATTCTAAAGCCAACCAATTTTTCATCATGATAAACCACAAAACCGGCGTTAATACCATTTTTAAGTCCTTTATCGTACCAAATTTGCATGCTGGTTTGATCAAGATAACCGGCACCGTGAACCTCGGTAGCTAATTGAATAACTTTATCAAAGTCAGCAGGGGTTAATGCTTGATAGTTGAGGGTGATGGTCATAAAATTATTTTTATTGGGTGAGTTATTACAGCATTGTACTGTTTTTTTTGAGATACTTTAAGCGCGCTAGTGTTTAAAACACGATAAAAAATTAATATAAAAACCTATTAGGTTTTGGATGTGAAAATGTACGATCCTTTACACGATTTATCACCCGGCTGTAATCAGGCCTACCCCGAGAGTTATTGGGCTAATGTCTCAGGCATAGCACCGGAACACGATGGCGCCGTTATCGCTGATCTTGATGTTGACGTGGCTATTATTGGTGCAGGATATACCGGTTTATCTTGCGCGCTACATTTGGCTCGTGAGCATGGTATTAAAGCTCATGTGTTAGAAGCTAACCAAACCGCCTGGGGTTGCAGCGGTCGTAATGCTGGTTTTATTTTGAAATCTTCAGGTCGCAAGTCTTATGGCCAAATGGCTAAGCAATGGGGTGAAGAGGTTATGCGCGGCATTTATCAAGAAATGGCCGCGGGTGTTGAAACCGTCAATTCACTGATAAATGAAGGCATTGACTGCGATAAGCAAAGTGCGGGTTATATTAAAGTTGCCCATAAACCTAATAAACTCAAAGAATTAGTTGAGCTAGCAAAACTGCAGCAGAAAATGTTTGGCTATGATGTTGAAATTCTTTCACAAAACGAAGTACGTCAGCAATACATGGACGATCGTAATGCTTATGGGGCTATTCGTTATCAAGACGGTTTTGGTTTAAATCCGTTAAAACTTGCTTGGGGCTACCAAAAGTTGGCGCGACAAGCAGGCGCTAAAGTGCATTGTGCGACACCGGTTAACCACTGGCAATCACAAGGCAATAAACAACAACTTCATACGCCTAATGGTATTGTTAGTGCACAAAAAGTGGTGATAGCTACCAACGGTTACACTCCAAAAAACTTTCATCCCTTAACAACCGATAGAACATTGCCGGTACTTTCACAAATTATCGTTACCGAGCCGTTGAGTGCAGCGCAAATAGCCGCGTGTAATTTCTTAACCTCGAATGTGGTGATGGACACGAGAGCATTAAAATATTATTACCGTAAGTTACCTGACAATAGAATATTATTTGGTGGCCGCGGGGCTATAACCGGTAAAGGTGCTGACGACCCTTATTATGCACAACGTTTACTGACGGTATTAAAAACCAGCTTTCCAGCGTTAGCTAATATCACTTATAGTTACGCTTGGTCAGGCTGGATTTGTATGGCGTTGGACGATTTGCCACACATTCATCAAAATGACCAACAATCGGTATTTTACAGCATGGGTTATTGTGGCAGTGGCGTATCGTTCTCGGTACAAGCAGGCAAACGTTTAGCTGAAAAAGTGGCTGAAAAGCCAGTGCCTAATTTACCTCTGTATAATAAAGCACTACCTAAATTTCCATTTGCTCCATTACGACGAGCAGGGCAATGGGGCTATTTTCATTACGGTAAAATAAAAGATCAGTGGTTTTAAGTGCCCATTGAGCTAAAATCAAAGACCCTTGGTTTTAGCGTGGTAACTGTAAAGTAAATTTTTACCTCAGGTTTAATCGATGCGGTTAGTGCGCTCGTCTTGTTTAAATGCCTTTATATTCGCGGCGACTAAATTAAGTAAGGCTTGCTGTGCTTGTTGGCTTGCCCAAGCGATGTGCGCGGTTATTTTCAATTTAGTTGACTGTGCCGCTAACAGGATATGATCTTTTGGTGGCGGCTCTTGCTCTAATACATCCAAAATAGCACAAGCCAATTGGTTATTATTTAATGCCGCTAATAAGTCATGATTATTAATTAAAGCGCCTCTGGCGGTGTTAATAAGTACTGCGCTATCTTTCATGCCGTTGAATATTTTTTTATCAAACAAGCCTTCAGTTTCAGCTGTTTGTGGACAATGTAAACTAATGATATCAGCCTGAGAAATTACCTGCTCAAACGCCACTCGGTCGATACGTATTGTCACTGCCTTAGGCCTTTCAGCAATGAGTACACGCATATCGAAAGCGCGAGCGATTGTCGCTACTTTGCTGCCTAATGCGCCGTAGCCAATAATCCCCATGGTTTTTCCTGCTAATTCATCACTGCCTTTACCGTGCATGCAAAAGGTATCACTAGCTTGCCATTGGCCAGTACGGGTATTGTTATTGTGATCTTCTATTTGGCTGTAATAGGCCAGTAGTTGAGCAAATACATATTGAGCGACAGAGTTTTTTGCATAACCACTGACATTAGTTACCGCAATGCCAAGCTCACGCGCGGCATCAATATCAACATTATTAATGCCCGTGGCTGTGATACAAATGAGTTTTAAATGGGGTAACTGGCTTAATATTGCACGGTTAAGTATCACTTTATTACTTAAAACAATTTCAGCGTCGATACTACGTAGCAATACTTGTGCTGGTGTTGTGACCGGGTATAAATCTAACTTGCTAACCGTCTGACGAAGCACAGATAAGTCAAGTGAAGGGCTAAAGGTTTGATAGTCTAAAAATACCGCGCGCATGTTATCTACTCAAGATGAAAATTTTACTCAGTTTATATCACATCTAATGCGCGACTCAATCAATGCTTATTTTATTACATTAAAGCTCAACGCCTGACTATCAATAGAAAATTAATAAAATAGCAAGTTATGAAAACAGCAAATTAAGGCGTTTAAACGCACCGAACAACCGCTTACAACCTCTAACCCGAGCGGCCATCAGCCCGTGCTTTTAACAGCATAGGTCCATAACAGATGGCAAACAGCATAAAACTGACCATCCAAAGTAAGCCGCTAATATCAATAAATATCATGGTTTTTTCTGGCAATACCCAAGGGCCAAAACACCGTACTAAGCTTGCTAATATTAGCGTAGCAAAAGCCAATGACATCAGCTTAGGCGCTTGTAATGGTCTGCCTGTATGGCCCAAAGATATCCGTGAAATCATAGCAAGAATAACACCACCGATCCCGCCTACGGTTATTAAATGCCAAATAGGGCTACTGGGAATTTCAGGGATTAAATAACTCAGGCCAAGCAATATCAAACCAAAGGCCAAGGCTTTAATTGCCAAGTGTAATGACCAAAGTAATGGCACGCCTAAGGTGATCCAAGGGCGCCATCTATACCATCGGATGGCTTGAAAAATGCCAGCAAAAATTAATAGGCCACCGAGATAAAAATGGTTTAAGCCAACAGCTGGCTGCAGTAGCAGCAGTATAGTGATCAGGGCGAGCGAGCCATTAGTGAGTTTATCAAGCCAAGGTAGCGTGGTTGCTTTGGGTGTTTGAGTACCATTTGCGGTAAACATGGGCACTACGCGACCGGCCATCACTGAAATAAGTAAAGTCATTAACATTACACCGGCATAGCCTGCGTATTGAATAGAGACCAATTTTGGGTAATATAGGCTAGCGTGCATTTGGACATTAGCGATAGTGAAAATGGTTAATAAAGGCACAAAGAATAAGTTGCGATACTGTTTAACCGCCAATATCGGCTTGGCTAAAACAAAAGCGATACAAGGCAAAAAGGCCAAATCTACTATTGTGGTTAATCTTGTGCCCAGTAAATCAGGAAAAATTAAGCAAACTCGGCCGAGTAACCACAAAGAAAATAAAGCGGCGAGCATTTTGCCTTGTACACCGGGCAACCCAGTCCAATTTTGTACGGCGGTTAATAGAAAACCGGCAATGATGGCACAACCAAAACCAAAAATCATTTCGTGAATATGCCACCAGTAACCACCACCGAAAGGCTGAAAATTTAGCTCAGCTCGGTAGAGCATTAGCCACAAGAGCATAGCGATAATACTAAATATCGTACCAGCGAGAAAGAAAGGACGAAAGCCGAGTCTAAATAAGGGTATTATTTGCTGTTCTTTTTCTAAATCAGCTAAATCAGCTTTTTCTAAATCAGAAAGTTGCGTCACAGGTGCCATCCTAAATTTTTATCTTGTGGTCATCATAAAGCAATTAATCAGTATTACTTTGGGGTAAATCAAGTAAAGGATTGTTATTTAATATTTTTAATGGTTATTTGGATACGGGTAATTCTAATTCAACAATCTGCTCAGCAATTAATTCCAGTTTTTCTGCCATCAATGTTTGAGCATCATACAAACCGCGATTGTAATATACAGCACCTAATTCTTCAGTAAAAAAGTCGAGTAAAAAATCAGCATCAAATTGCCCTAAATCTTGCTCTAATTCATTAGTAAAGTAGCCTTGTAGCTTGTCGACTAATAGCGACTTTTCGGTGCGGGTAAATTTTATTGGCGACATAAATACGTTTTCCTAGAATAACAAATGACCTAATTAATTGGCATTATACTCAAGTCACTGCAAGATGCATGTTTGTTCCTTTTACTAGGTCCTAACTTTAAGGACTAGCACTGCAGAAATGTGCTCCTGCGTTACTCTGTTTTACCACGTCAATGTTGCTGCATTTTTAAATGCTATAACGCAGAAAGTATATTCCTGTGATAACCCTTGCACTAGGATGTAAAAAGTATTTATGCGATGTTGATTTTTTGATTAGCAAATGACAATACCTCAAAACAATTGCCTTGTTTAAATCGTGTTTAATGACCACTGAAGTGAATATATTACAGTGATTGGGGTATATACTCAGCAGATGAAAACTAATTTAAGTATAACACTGTGAATAAATCGTCGTTTAAGCAATGGTGGCAAACAGACTGTTCGTTTTGCCGTAAATCAAGAATGATTATTTTATGGTTGGCGTTGATGTTAATTGCTGATAATTTGTGGTTTGGTTTAATACCCATTTGACTCAGCAAGTGATCACCTTTTTCATCAGGAAAAATAGCTAAATATAAGACATAAAACTTAGTTAGTAGTGATGTTACTTATAAATTTTATAACGCGGTGGTTTTTCATGTTAACCATTTAAAATGAGCAGATAATTAATCAACTTGGTTTAATTATTTACTAACAAAATAAAGAGGTAATACTATGACTTATCGTTGGACCGACTCACTTGAGATTGCACTTGATTTAATCGAAGCATATCCTGATGTAGACCCGATGAAATTACATTTTCCAGAATTAATGCAATGGGTGTTAGCGTTAGAAAATTTTGACGATGACCCTAAACATTGCGGCGAACGCATACTTGAAGCTATTCAGTTAGCCTGGATTTCAGAAGCTGATTAACTACAGGTTTAACTATAGGTTTAACTATTTAGCAGCAATAATAGGTAATTAAAACTGAATGATTAAACTTTATCTCTATTCAAAAGGTGATATTTGGCTATAATGTGCCCATCATCATTATTCTTATGATGAATCTTCGTCATTCACTCAATATATAAAAAAAGCATGCAACTATGACATCTGAAAAGACATCTGAAAAAAATAAACGGCCATTATATATCCCCTACGCAGGTTCTAGTTTACTAGAAACACCTTTACTAAATAAAGGTAGCGCATTTAGCGAAGAAGAGCGCTCACACTTTAATTTAACTGGGTTATTACCACCACGTTTTGAAACTATCGATGAGCAAGTTGAACGTGCCTACATGCAATATCGTAGCTTTGAAACTAACTTAAATAAGCATATTTACCTACGCGCCATTCATGATAACAATGAAACCCTGTTTTTTAAGTTAGTGCAAGCGAACTTGGCTGAGATGATGCCAATTATTTATACCCCAACTGTGGGTGATGCTTGTGAGCAGTTTTCAGATATTTATCGCAGCTCTCGGGGTTTGTTTGTTTCATATGACCAACGTCATCAGCTTGACGATATCTTGCGTAATGCGACAAAAAACAAAGTTAAAGTTATTGTGGTGACTGATGGCGAGCGTATTTTGGGTTTAGGTGACCAAGGTATTGGTGGCATGGGTATACCCATAGGTAAACTGTCGCTTTACACGGCCTGTGGTGGTATTAGCCCAGCTTATACCTTGCCTGTAATGCTTGATGTGGGTACCAATAATGAAAAGTTATTAAACGATCCTATGTATATGGGCTGGCGTCATCGTCGTATTGAACAAGATAAATACGACGAATTTTTAGCTATGTTCATTAACGCTGTTAAAAATCGTTGGCCTGATGTTTTATTACAGTTTGAAGATTTTGCTCAACCCAATGCCACTCCCTTGCTAAACCGTTATCGTGATGAACTTTGTTGTTTTAACGATGATATTCAAGGTACAGCGTCGGTTACTGTCGGTACCTTATTAGCGGCTTGTCGTACCAAAAAATCAGCCTTATCAGAGCAACGTGTAGTTTTTGTTGGTGCCGGCTCTGCGGGTTGCGGTATTGCCGAGCAAATTATTTCACAAATGGTCAGTGAAGGGATTGGTGAGCAACAAGCGCGTAGCCAAATATTTATGGTCGACCGTCTGGGTTTATTAACTGAAGGTATGCCGGGTTTACGTGACTTTCAAGAAAAACTGGTCCAGCAAAAATCAGCAGTAGCACCATGGAATGTCCAAAGTGACTACGCTTCTTTACTGGAGGTTATGCATGGCGCTGAACCGACGATTTTAATTGGCGTTTCTGGTGTGCCGGGTTTGTTCACTGAAGCCGTGATTAAGGCCATGAAAGCACATTGTAATATGCCAATAATCTTCCCACTGAGTAACCCAAGTCGTCAGGTAGAAGCAACACCGGAGCAAGTGATCAACTGGACCGAAGGTGAAGTGATTATTGCCACAGGTAGCCCGTTTGAGTCGGTTGAATATAAAGGTCAGATGTTTCCTATCGCCCAATGTAATAACAGTTACGTCTTTCCAGGTATAGGTTTAGGTGTGGTGTCAGCAAAGATCAATCGCATTACCGATGAAATGTTAATGGCAGCAAGCGCCATGTTAGCGCAAGCCTCACCGTTAGCTAATACCGGTACTGGTGAGTTGTTACCTCCTTTAGTAGAAATTGCTGCTTTAAGTAAAAAAATAGCCTTTGCTGTTGGTAAAGTCGCTTTTGAGCAAAATCTAGCCTTGCCACTATCGGATGAACAACTGATGCAAAATATTGAGCGTAATTTTTGGACACCTCAATATCGTCAATATCGTCGAGTCAGTATTTAAACCGCATAACAATGAATAAAAAATAATGAATAAAAAACGTTCACATGGATGAGCGTTTTTCTGTTTAATCCCAACAGTAAATTTTTGAATATAAATAAAAAATAACTAGCTAGGTGCATCTAGGCACAAGTTATACCAATCTCACTAATTATCTGATCATTTTTACTGGTTAAAATAACCAACTACTGCGTTATTTATTTAATAATTAGAACAACTAGTTATTAAATAAATGCCTTATATTTGGCCATTTTTCCTGCGTATAAAGTAGACCACCTAATTAATGAAATT